>JBFMFP010000096.1:0-3784 GCA_040751885.1 Nanobdellota archaeon | reverse complement strand
TATATATAAAAAGAAACATCTGGAATATTATAAAAAGAAATATAAGAAATATTTATAATCAAGATAATATTTTAAGATAAAAGTTAAGGGTGAATGATCATGGAAGAAAAAGGAAAAAGTTATTCTAAAGAGCTCATTGGCAAGACTGTTGTTTCAAAATCAGGAAAGAAATTTGGTGAGATTGGCGACTTGATTTTTGAAGTTGGCTCGGGAGAGCTTATTCACCTGCTTCTCCGCAACCCTACCACTTACACGGACAGGATGGAACTGGAGAAATCAAAGGAAGGAAATATCTTGATCCCCTTCTCTGCCGTAATTGCAACAGGCGATTTTGTAGTTATTGCTGAAGAAGATATAATTTAATGAAGAAATTTAATGAAGATATAATTTTAATGAAGACCTATTTTTGCAGGTTTTTATGATTTAATCAGGCTCACTGCAGCGGCTTGAACTCTTCATCTATCTTTTTTGCGTAGTCTTTTACCCTGCTGAGCACGGCTCCCAGCAGGAAAGCCTGTATCTTCTCATCAAATATTTCAGAAACCTGGTTCCATTCGGCAATCCTGTATAAGTTAGCGTTTGTTTCAATCAGGTGCATGTCTTTGAGCCTTTTCAGTTGCCTCCTGATGTTGGAGGAAGCAATGCCCAGCATGGGCAGGCCCATTTTCTTTCTTAGATCCATAACGCTGTTTTTAACTTCTTCGGAATGGAGCTCTTCCCTGCGCTGCCTTGCTTTGAGAAGAACGTAAAGCACGTCAACCATTACGTCTCTTGAATCTCCCGGCTGGAGCAGCCCGACGGAGAGACAGAATTTTCTGACCAGCTCACGGTCGCGTACTGTAGGCTTTTCATATTTTCTCAGCGTGATTTCCATCAATGGAGTATCCCGGCTTATTTTTCCCATGGTTTTGACCTCTTTTAATTTTTTAATAATTCTTGTGGTTAGGTTTATTTTTTTTAAGTTTTTAAATTTTCGTTTATTTGCATTTATTTTAATTACTTTTTTTGTTTATTCCTGTTTTTATTTTTTTATTGCTTATAAAGTATGAAATACTTTTAAGCTAGAGAAAATTATTTTTCAATTTTCTCGTTTATTTTAATTACTTTTTTTGTTTTCTTACTTTGTTTTTATTTCTTTTATTTATACGGGTTTTTATTTGTGCAGATAATAAAAAATCAATTTATTTTTCTCTTTCCTGTCTAAGCGTGCAAAGTACCTCCTTTCCAGCTGGACAATTTCGCCTTCTTTCAAGTCAAGCAGGCCTTTCTCGCCCAATCCTGAAGCAGTGCTGCCGTCTTCCAGAACAACTTCTACTTTTGGGAGATTTTTTTCCGCGGGCAGCCAGTGGATAATCGAGCCTTTATTGCCCGTATTTTTGTACTCTTCATAATCCTGGGAAACAAAATTCCATTTGTTATCTGCAGCTCGAAAATTGCAGTAATCCATCAGGCGGTGAAGAGCTTTCTTGTCCAGCAGCTTTAGCTCGTCTCTGGAGAGATACACTTTTTTATCTGCCTTGAATTTTCTTTTGCCCCTTTTGGGAAAATCCGGATGTAAGTCCAGCAAAACTTCTTTAGCGGGGGCATTTTCAATGGTAATTTCAACGGGATTGTCAATAAAGAAATAGCGGTTGGCTTTTTTCTCAATGATTTCTTTGTTGAAAGCATTGACTGTTTTCCAGAATTCCTCCTGGCTGACGGTTTTATCGTTTAAGCTCAAGCCAATGTCCAGGGCAAATTTCCTGAATGCTTCTGCCTGGTATCCCCTTCTTCTCAATGCCGGAAGGAAGGGCAGCCTGATATCGTCCCATCCGGAGTATTCTCCCTGCTCTACGGCTTTTCTCGTTTCAGAAGTGCTGAGCTTAAACCCGGCAAAATTAATCCTTCCCCAGTGTTTGTATTCGGGATGCTTCCAGCCAAAGCAGTCCATAATCATCATTTCTTTCTGCGCATTATCTGCGTGATCTTTTCCGTTAAGGACGTGTGTTATGCCCAGCTCATGGTCGTCAATAGCCACACTAAAAACCATTAATGGCCAGACTCTCTGCTTATTTCCTGTTTTGGGATGCACATGCTCATTTACGCGCATAATGGGAAAATCCCTCATCGCCGGGTTTTTATGGCTGATGTCAGTTTTCAGGCGCAGAACAGCTTCTCCTTCGGCATAGCTGCTGAACATTTTTGCGTAGCGCAGCTGGTTTTCTTTGCTGCTTAAAGCTCGGCACGGGCAAGCCCTGCCTTTATTTTTCTTTTCCCTCCATTCGTCTGCATCGCAGGTACAGACGTAAGCTTTATTGGTGTTGACTAGTTTTTCTGCACAGTCGTAGTAAACTCCCAGCTTAGAGCTTTGAACTATAATTTCCGCAACGTTGTTTTCTGCAAGCCATTGGATATCTTCTTCAATTTGCTTGTATGCCGGCGGATAGATATTTTCCGGATTAGTGTCTTCAACACGGATGATGAACTTTCCTTTGTACATTTTTGCATATTCATAATTAAGCGATACGCCGTAAGCATGTCCTATATGCAATGGTCCGGAGGGAGAAGGAGCAATTCTCGTGACTACTTTTCCTTTGACTGCCTTGAGCAGGGGCTTGAGAGGACCTTCAACTTTTTCTTTACTTTCTTTCCCTTCTTTAAGCATTTCCGGAGCAAGCTTTTTGAGCATTTCCTTAATCTTTTTCAGCTCCATTTGCTCTACTTCAGCAATGGTTTTCTGGATTTCTTTCATTACTTTAGGCACATCTTTCTTCAGCTCAGGCCTTTCTTTTAACGTCAGTCCAAGAACAACGCCCGCATTAGCCTTGCCGTTGAAATCCAAGGCATTTTTAAGCACATGCTTGAGAATAATGTCTTTCATCAGCGCTTAGAAAATAAAGGAGATTATTAAATGTTTTGATAGCAGGTTGCGTTAAAGGAAGTTTTGCGCTAAAACCAACTTTTGTGTTGCATTGCGGGGTTTGCTCAAAGCTTCTTTTCAACAATTCCGCCTATTTATTTGTACTGCTCTCAACGCCAATTTTAGCCACTTCGGCCTACTGTTTGTAAAAAGATATGTTTATTACAATAATTTTATAATATGTTTATTTATTGTAATATTATTTTTATAGTATAATATGATGCTACTAATATATAAATATTTCGCTCTTTTACTACTACATATGTATATTTTAATAACGTTTATATATTAGTTTATCTTTTATTATTAATATGTCTGACTTTAATTTAACTTGGCGAAAATATGGGCTTAAAGATAACCCTTATTTTAATGCGCCACTCACAATAGAGGGTGGGACAATACCTATCACTTCTTTTATAGGAAGAAAAAAAGAGAGGCAAGAATTAAAGAGAGTTATAGAAATGGGAAGCGATGTTCGATTTATGGTATTTGGGGAAGCAGGGGTCGGTAAAACTTCTTTAGTAAATTTCGTCAGGAACGAGGCTTCAAAAGAACAATTTTTTACTCCAGCAAAGGAAATTGAAATAAATAGGCTTATGAGTGGAAATGAATTTATAATCTTAACTTTGAGTGTTATTTACGATGAGGTTAAAAAAATGGGCTTATCATTAAAAGAAGAATTAAGAACAAAGCTCGAAGCTTTATATGAATTAACACGATACGGCGAACTTTCATACGATGTAGCAAATATCGCACAACTAAATACCTGAATTAAGCTAAGATTTTATACACAACAAATTTTCTCGTCGAAAAATCGAAAAGTTTATATATTTGTTGTGTATAACTTATACATAACATGACTTTTATACGGAAAATCAAAAAGAA
>JBFMFP010000095.1:0-3799 GCA_040751885.1 Nanobdellota archaeon | reverse complement strand
TTTGAGAAAAGAGTCACGCCTTATGGAAATGGCGCAAAGATTGATGCGCAGAAAAAGCATATTGGAAAAAGGGTTTATGTGATCTTACTCAAAAACTGAATAATACAACTTTACTGTCCCACACCCTGAGAAAGAATTAAACGGCTTCAGATTAGTGAAGAATTACTGGGAAAGTTTAGCGTCCTCAACTATTTTCTTCAACATACCAATTTCCTTCAACATACAATTGACATAATGTATGAAAAAAGATAATCTAAGAAAATATATAGAGCGGTTTAGAAATGTTTATATAAGAGAAACAAGCGTGGCTTTTTTCAAGATGGAAGTAGGAATTGCATTCTCTGACGCTAATGGTTTCACTGAAAACCTGCCTGATTTAATTAAGAACTACTGCCGGCCGGAATACGTCCAAAAATTATGCCGCTCAGGACAATACTCTCCTGATTTCGTAAGAGAGCTTGACTATTCCTGGCCCGGGTTGAGAGCAATAGAATTGCAGCCGGAAGCACTGTACAGGATTCATGGCGATCCTAACATTTATTCCTGGCGGTGGGTTAATCTTCCTGAACTGCCCGGATTTGACGAATTTTTCAAAAGGTGTAAAGTAGTAGGCTTGCACGGGCCAACAACTGACGGAAAAAGCAAATACCCTAAAAGAAGGGATTTAAGCTCTTTGGATGAGAGTCATCGCCATTGGAGCGAACTGGAAACAAAGGAAGCCATGAGTTTCGCCCATAACGACTTAATACAGGCAGGTTACTTTGTTATTCATCCCGGCCAGTTTGATGACCCGGAGCAGCACGAAGCAAAAAAAAGGCAATTCCTGAAAAGCTTAGATCACCTATTTGCTCACTATACAAGAAACGGCCATAGATACACTATCTGCCTGGAAAATCTAGAGCGACCTAAATTTCCTTCCAGCGAAGGAGAGATGCTGGAGATTTACGAGCAGGCATTAGCAATTGCCCGCAAATACGATCTCCCCGAAGATAAAATAAGATTAATTTTTGACATCCCGCATTTTTGCCACAACGTTTTAATTGACCGAGGCTTTAACCAGAAATCGTTAGATGATGTAATTGGGGAAGTTGCTGGTGTGATTGAAAGAAATCACGGCTTAATTTACTGCTACCATCTGGCCGGCTGCCGGAAAAAACTTGATGCAAACGGCAAGCCTTACTTTGCGACTCATGAAGATATTCCCCTTATTGAAAGATTTTATTCTGCAGAACAATGGGAGCTGAACCTGCAGTGGATTTTAGATATTTTAAACAAATTCCCAGCCCCTATTATCCTAGAAGTATTTAATCTTCCTGCAAAAGACAGCAGGAGTTCTGTAAAAAATGTCAGTGCATATTTAGATAAAAAAAGATAACTAAAAAAAATAAAGCAAGAAAAGTAAACAAAGGGAGAGCTAAAAGAGGATGATAACTGCTGAGGAATACTACCGGGAAGGGCCTGTACAGAGAAGACTCGCCGAGTTTTGTGGAGGAATTCCTGAGAACACAGATACTTTTTTGTGCAAGCATTTAGCTAGTTATGGTGTTAGAAATTTAGGAGCAAACGGCAAACCGCATCAGGCTCATCACAACCACGAATTTCATCAGATTCTTGCTAATGGCTTAGATATATTCAGGAGCAGCTGGAGCAGGAATGCCAGCTTTTTCTTTTTGGATGTAGAGTATTTTAACTTAGATTACAAAGGAGAAATTTATCTTCATGCCCATGAAGAGTTAAAGAGGCTAGAGCCTGTTTACCGGTTAATCAGAAGCGTTCTTGACAGCTACGGTCTAGAGTATATTACTACGCTGACCGGGCAGGGGTACCATTTCGTTTCCCTAATTCCTGAATCTGATCCTGAGCACCGCATCTTGGAAGAGATAGGAAAAGTTGAAGATACCCTCGCCGGAAAATACAATGCTGGAAACAATTTCCTTAATGAAAGAGTTGAGCTGTCCAAGGGCAGGGCTTACGAAGGAATCGGCCGATTGCTAGAATTTGTTTTCCAGAGAATAGTTTCGGAAGCGTCTGGCCATACAGATTTACCCATCGTGATGTCCGATTTGGCTGTGGGAAGGGGAAAGAATGGCCACGAGGGCATTTCCATTGATTTAACTATGTATGGCGATCCGATAAACAAAAGGTCGTTCAGGATTCCTTTTTCAACGCATCAAAAACATAAAGTACAAAGATATCTTGTAAGCGAGAGCATTTCAGCAGGCACACCTGTCCAAATTTCATTGCCGCGGCTGACATACAGAAACGGGGATAGGATTGAAATGGATTTGGAAACATTGCTGCAGGCAAGAAGGCATTTCCGCCGTTCCGCGGAACTGGCTGGCGGAATATCAACACAGATACCTTTCATCGGCCGGGGATTGGAACGCTTAATTTCAGACTACCGCTCTTCCCCGTTATTTCAGTTCCATCGGGAATTTGATGAAGTAGAACACGATTCTCCAGAGGTCTGGCATCGCACGTATGACCAATTTCCCGGAACAGAAAAACTGCCTCCCTGCATAGGCATCCCCGTCAGCCAGCCAAAACCTGAATTGCTTAAACCGACAAATATCCAGACTCTTGTCCGTTACATGATAAGAAAGGGCTGGCATCCAAAACATATTGCCGGCTGGTTAAGGTCAAGATACGAAAGAGATTACGGCTGGGGCGACATTTGGCATAAATTAGATGCAGCCACCAAAGCTAATTTCTGGGTCAGAGTTTATGCCGGCTTGATTAAAACAGGAGCAGACCAAATGGTTGATTTCAACTGTGTTTCCCATCAAGAAAAGAAGTATTGCCCCCAGCCGTGGTGTGGATTTAATTTAGCTGAAATCTGATCAGCTAGTGCGAAGGTTGTGAAGATAAATTTTATAAACTAGCACAGCCTTTAAACTTTATTTATGAAAATAAAAGAGGCTTTTAGATGGAGCTGCGCAAGCTGAAAGAAGAAGTTTCCCGCATTTCTGATGCTGATGAAAGCGTAAAGCTCTTGCAAAAAAATCTGGCTGAGCATATTAATCATTCTTCTTTACATTCTCCGAACAGTCTGCCTCCTGCAATAAAAAAAGAACTTAAAAAGAAAGTGTCCCAAATGCAGAGCAGCCTGCAGGAGATTGAATTTTCACATTCAATAAACGACCGCCTGAAAGATTATGCCAGATATCTGGTGGAGCTGAAGTTAGCAGGCATAAATAACGACAAGCAGAAAGCAGCAGTGATCGCCAATTTTCTGCATAAAGATGAATTCCTGAAACTGCAGAACATATCCGCTGATATTAATTCTATTACATTAGCTGCCACTACTTTGCTAAAAGAGTATGATGGCGTTAACGAAATGATTAAAAAGAATCTGTCGCTTGAGGAAAACCTGCTCTTTTCCGAATTTTCCCACAAAAAACACCTGCAAAACATACTAGACACTGCAAGAAAACAAAAAAAAATGGTGCAACTGCTGGAGAAGCATTTCATTTCCCTAACACTCTTTTCCTAAACAAAGAAAAATCTTAAACAAAGAGAAATAACTTTAAACGAAGAGAAATAACTGAAAAACAACCAATGAAAAAAAATGATTAATGAAACAATAAATCTCCTTTCGGGAATTGCTGGAATGCTCTGTATATTGACCGCTTTTGTATTAGACGAATTTTTCAACAAGTGGAGCCGGGACACGGTAAAATATAATCTTATGAATATCGTTGGCTCGGGGCTGTTAATTTATTATGCATATACTCTTGCAAGCTGGCCGTTTATCATTCTTAACAGTGTCTGGATGCTCGTAGCAGCAATAAAATTAGGA
>JBFMFP010000094.1:0-3911 GCA_040751885.1 Nanobdellota archaeon | reverse complement strand
AGATTATTATCGAGAAGACGGTAACAAAGTTTGGTACAGGAGCAAAGGTAGATTGCCCCAAAGAATATCTCGGTCGGAAAGCCTATCTTGTGATTAGAGCAAGGTAGAACTTATGGGTAAGG
The DNA here is from genome assembly GCA_040751885.1 of Nanobdellota archaeon. Taxonomy (GTDB): domain Archaea; phylum Nanobdellota; class Nanobdellia; order Woesearchaeales; family GW2011-AR9; genus JBFMFP01. The sequence goes on along the minus strand of JBFMFP010000094.1, from coordinate 3,789 downwards.
ATCTGGGGAAGCCCCATCCGGGGACGCAGCTCCTTCGACTGTCACGTCGAAGATTTCGAAGGTGCTATGCACATACTGAACCAACATACGTGTTTCCGTGACACTTCACTATTCTGAAGTTCCGCAACACCATTAACTGTGATTGGGATAGCTTGCTGATAGTGCTAATGCTTAGACATCTTTTCAGCACTTAGACAGTTTTTCAGCAATTTCCTTATACTTATTTAAAGACAGTTTGGCCGAAGTATTTTCTAACAATGAACTGGGCAGCTTTAAAGAATCAACTATCTCACCAGCCTGTTTTTTAGTCAGCTCCCTCCCCTTCTTTCTAAACAAATCAATCAGAGCATCTCTTAATCCGTTCTTTAGCTTTTTATCTCTCTGCAAATACAGCTTCCTGCGAATGAGATTATTGTCGTCGTCGGATAAGTTAGGTGTAATTTTCACTAGTGCAGAAACGACTTTAGGTGCAGGCTGGAATGCCTCTTTAGGCACTTCTTGGATTGTTTCCAGATTAAGAAAAGCGGAAAAAATAGGATGCTGCCTGGCGTTAAGAGCAAATTTTTTGGAAATTGTTAGTATGCTCATTTCTACATTTTTGGCCGTGCAGAGGTAATGGAGCAAAGGCTCACATATTTGGTAGGGAATATTGGCAATAAGCTTGTTGAAATCTTTTCTTTTGGGAAGGATGTCCAGGGCATTGCCAAAGATCACTTCCACGTTTTTAGGGAGGTTTTTCAGTTCTGCCTTAAACCGCTCATCTAATTCAATGGCAATAACTTTTTGGGCCTGTTTGGCCAGAGCTAAGGTAAGTGCCCCTTTCCCTGCGCCGATTTCCAGAACTATGTCTTTTGGGTTTATTTTAGCTGCGGAAATTATCTGCTGGAGCACTTTTTGGTCAATAAGGAAGTGCTGGTCGTGTACTATTTCGTGCACTATTATTGGGAATAAATTTTTTGGAATTGTCGAAAAGTTTATCATCTTTTAATGTACATACAGGCTACTTTTTTAATTTTTGGTTGCTTATAAAGTATGAAATACTTTTAAGCTAGAGAAAATTATTTTTCAATTTTCTCGTTTAGGAGCTTCCAAACCACAAAGAATTATTAAATTGTTACTGATATTGAAATTGTTTCTGACATTGAAATTGTTTCTGACATTGAAATTGTTCCTGATATTGATTGACTAAGTTTTTTTTTCTCCTTTTTAATTTTAAATTGGCTAATTCTTTCTTTTTTTTCACCGAAATCTTTATAAATAAATCATTATCAAAAGCCTTATAACTTATAAAAATCCTACTTGCGGGATTCCTACTTGCTGTACTTGCTGGATGGTACTAAAATAAAAATAGTTAAGCCCGTGAGAAATAAACTGGAGGAAAGAAGACAATGGCAAAGAAGAAAGAACATATTAACTTGGTATTCATAGGTCATGTTGATCATGGTAAATCTACAACTGTGGGCAGACTATTGTACGACACCGGTAACATTGATGAGCAGGCGATGAGGAAGCTTAAAGAAAAAGCTCAGCAATTGGGAAAAGCCGGGTTTGAATTTGCTTTCGTTATGGACAATCTCAAAGAAGAGCAGGAAAGAGGGGTTACTATTGATTTGTCTCACAAGAGATTTGACACTGACAAGTATTATTTTACCATAATTGATGCTCCCGGGCACAGGGATTTCATTAAGAATATGATTACCGGAGCTTCCCAGGCCGATTGTGCAGTTTTAGTTGTAGCTGCAAATGATGGTGTTAGTGCACAGACTATTGAGCACCTCAGGCTAGCTAAGATTTTTGGCGTAGGGCAATTGATGGTAGCAATAAACAAGATGGACATTTCCGGTGTTAATTATTCTGAAGCCAGATACAAGGAAGTTGTTGAAGATGTCAAGAAGCATGCTAAGCAGGCTGGCTGGGATGCAGCCAAAATAAGGTTCCTGCCCATAGCTGCTTATCCGGGTGAAAATATTACCAAGAAGCCGGAGCATATGCCCTGGTGGACGGGCGATACTTTGTTGCAGGAAATGGATAAGTTTGAAGTTCCCAAGAAACCTACTGACCTGCCTTTGAGGCTGCCCATTCAGGATGTCTATAATATCACAGGCATTGGAGTAGTTCCTGTAGGGAGGGTAGAGACAGGAGTAATGAAGCCGGGAGATAAGGTTATTGCCGTTCCGGGAAGGGAAGGCAAGGGCGTTCCTGGCGAAGTTAAGTCTATTGAAATGCACCACGAGCAAGTTCCTCAGGCTGAGCCGGGGGATAACGTTGGATTTAACGTGCGTGGATTTGGCAAGAAAGATATTGCCAGGGGAGATGTTGTCGGGCATGCTGACAATGTGCCTACTGTAGCTACCGAATTTACAGCTCAGGTAGTCATTATGCAGCACCCCAGCGTAGTTACCGTTGGATATACACCCGTATTCCACATCCACACTGCTCAGGTTGCCTGCCAGTTCATGGAGATAATCAAGAAAATCAACCCGGCAACGGGTGTGGAGATAACTGAAAACAAAGACATCCTCAGGACAGGTGATGCCGCTGTTGTTAAATTAAAGCCGACACAGCCTGTAGTCATAGAGAAAAACACTGTTATTCCACAAATGTCCCGTTTTGCTGTCAGGGATTCCGGTGTTACAGTTGCTGCAGGAATGTGTATGGATGTTGTTAAGAAGCAATTATAATTTTTTTATTTAATTTTTTAAATTTTGAGAAACGATTTGGGTTTGGAATGGGTTTAGAAGAGCTTTAAAAGGAGTTTACTTTAAAAGAATAAAAGAAGTTTAAATACAAAAAGAGTTTAAATACGGTAGCCTAAATTAAGCACAATAACAGGGATTGCTTATTGTGTATTGAACCATGACGCAAAGAGCAAGAATCAAGTTAGCCAGTACGGAAATAGAAAAAATCAACAAGATTTGCGCTGACATTAAAGAGATAGCTGAAAAGACGGGAGTAATGCTCCATGGTCCGATACCTCTTCCCACCAAGAAATTAAAAGTAACCACACGTAAATCTCCTTCTGGCGAAGGTAAAGCCACCTGGGAAAGGTATGAAATGCGCATACACAAACGGCTGATTGACTTAAATGCCGATGAACGGACTCTTCGCTTGGTCATGAGAGTACCTATACCTGAAGGGTTGAATATTGAAATAGAAATGGTTGAAGTATAATCCAACAGTTACCCGAAGGCCCGAAAATCCCTGATTTTCGCCTGCCTGAAGGGTTGAACATAGAGATGGTGGAAGTTTAATTTTTTGATTATCCGATTTTTTGATTATCCGAAGGATTGGATATTGGGGTGGGTGTTTAAGAACAGATGGGAGAAACAAAAGGATCTGAAGGTCTTGGTCTTGTAGCTGTTGTGAGCGCGCTGGTAGGCAGCATGGTGGGATATGTGGGTGGACTACAAGTGGGTCGCTCAAATAATCCCGGGATGATTCCGCGCGACAGAGAAGTGCAGTCCGGCTACATTCAGCCATGCTCACCACGGGTTTTAGATTTAGACGGCGGCCGAAAAGAAATAGTCGGTCAAAAACCTTACTCTGTACCGTCAGAGTACGAGTACGATGCTACGCCCAAGTAATTTTTAAGTTTGATTTTTTTAAAGTTTGATTTTTTTGAGCTTTTTCCTAAATATTTTTATTTTCTAAATACTTTTAAATACCTGAATTTTCCCTAATTTTTATACACAACACCTAGCTCTTTCAATATTTTCTTCTGTTTTGGCTCAAGAGGCACATGAATGCTCCATTCAAAATTTGAACTGGAATCTTTTAAGTTTACTCTAT
>JBFMFP010000093.1:0-3912 GCA_040751885.1 Nanobdellota archaeon | reverse complement strand
ATTTAAGGCGGTTCAGTAAAAATAAAAGAGGTAACTACCTAAAAGACACGAAAAATACAACAAACTTACGTCGATAAAAACAAAAAACATCCAAATCAGAATTCAGCTAATTTGTAAAGTAAGGTTTAGTGAAGCTTCTGGGTTATGGGATGGAACAAACATAATCATTAAGAGAGATCAATTAAAAGATTTGAAAGATTATGCAGGCACTCTTTTACACGAAACTGCTCATGCATTAAGCGGGGCTTCTGATGTTTCTAGAGAATTTGAACTGGAATTAACTAGAATTATAGGGATTATTTCTTCTAATGAACTTTGACGGTGGGGCTTCCTAACGACGAACTAAAACGAAAAACGCTCGAGGGCAAACTTTGATTTTTTGCCTTCGGCATCGTTGCACTAAAAATCAACCTCTCCAAGTATTCGAGGGCAACTAACAGGGCCGCCCGATGTTAAATTCAATAATTTTTGGTGATAATAACTTTAAAGACGACAATTTCTAAAAAATAAATGGGGCAATCTCTTAAAAACTATTCCTTAACTAGAACTATTTCGGCACCTATTCTTTAAACTCTACTTTCGGCGGGAAGAAAAACTACTGCTTCGCTTGTTTCCACAACTGATCAAATACTTGTTTAAATGTCTGAGCAAAAACTTCATCCTTAATGAGAAATCCTCTTGGTTTCTTTTTTACGGGATAATAATGTAAATAAACTAAATCTTTCCAAACACCCCATTCTGCATCATTCTTTAAGTCCATATATCTAACCTTTGCTATTTGTTTTGTCCTCTTTTTAGCAAGTTCAATATCTTCTTTTGGAAAAATCATTAACTCTTCTACTTTCTTCCTCACTCTCTCCTTGTGATGTTCATTCAAAAAACCAACTATTCTTTCATAACTTACTCTTTTACCTGTATAAACCCTCATTACATCACTTTTATTCATAGTAGAATTGATCTCATGCCACATTGATTTTATTCCGACCAAGCCCTCAAAATACTTATAATTAGAAACTGGCTCTTTCTTTGGTTTTCTTACTTTTAGACTTGAGATTAGTTCAGCAACTTTTTTTCTTTCTTCATCTAATCTTTTTTGTTTTTCTAAAAATAATTCATTTAATGTTTCTGGAGGTGAGGGCATGAATGTTTTAATATTATTTTGAATTCTGTAACTAACTAACCCTTTTTCCATCAAAGATTCAAGAATTTTATAGATGTTAGAACTTGCTATCTTAGTAAATTTACATAACTTTCCTGTCTGTGCTTCTTGCAACTCTAACAGTGCCAAATAAACCCTTGATTCCTGCTTTGTAAGTCCAATCTTCCCTAATATTTCTTCAATCTTATTCATTCTACTATATGTAAATAGTAGCAAATATTTAAATGTTTCTGTTTTACTTTTACGGAATAGTAAAATGGAAATCAAAAATTCATTGATAGAGTCTTTACACTCAGTATTGCCAGAACCTTCTGAAGAGGAAACAGTAGTTAGAAGCACAGGGTTATTTTCAGGAATACAATACAAAGATAAGAAAAGACCACAAGAAGAAATAATTAATGGTAAAATATTAAGAACTTACCGCTATAATCCAATATTAGACACTCCCTATCTTGATTGGCCTGAAATGAATCTTTATGCAGAAACAAATCTTGCTAAAATAGTTGACGATTTGTTAGGAGGTCTTAGTGGAAAAACAGTAGTTTCCTATCGACCAGAACATTACCCTTTTTTTGGTGTACAAACAGCAAGAAGAGGAGCAGAAACAATTCTTGTCGATGACAGACCAATAACTGCTGTTGAAGATTTAATTAATGGAAATAGGGAATATTCTGAAGAATTAACTGAAAAAGCAAAAAGAAGATTTAAAGAATTAGAATGGGACAAACTTGTTTCAGAAGAAACTGATAGGTTAATGAAATTATCCGAATTTGACTTGATGCAAATCTATATAAATATTCGTTCTCCAAAAATGGAGGATTAATAGAAAACTTTAAAAAGAAGCACATTATTACAGGCTTATGGACATCAAAATCCTTGAAGATATAGGGCTTTCCAATGCTGAGATTAAAGTCTATCTCACCCTCTTAGAATTAGGAACATCTACAGCAGGTCCTATTTTAGAGAAAAGCGGACTACAAAACTCGGTCGTTCATATGACTTTAAACAAGCTTATAGAAAGAGGATTCGTTACTTTTGTCAAAGAGGGCAAGAGAAACCATTACCAAGCCGCCAATCCCAAGCATATCATTGACTTTATCAACGAGAAAAAAGAACGCTTCCAAGAGATTTTGCCGGAATTACTCTTAAAACAAAAACAAGCCAAAGAAAAACCAGAGATCATTACTTTTAGAGGCATTAACGGAATAAAAGAACTCCTCATGGAATTGCTGGAAGCCGGCGGAAAAGAGCACCATACTTTTGGTTCTACTGCAAAATCTCTTATGCTCGGCGATGCTTGGTGGGTTAGTTATCATAAAAAACGAGCAGAACATGGAATTAAAGCAAAGCTCCTCTTTAACGAATCACTTGCTTATTGGAAAGCCGAAGTAAAATATCCAAAATCAGAAGTAAAGTACACCAAAGCTGGATTTGAACCTCTTACTGAAACAATTATCAGAAATGACAAAATCGGAATTATCGTCTGGACAGATAAACCTCTTGGAATAATCATCCACCAAAAAGAAGCAGCGGAATCGTACGATAAATTCTTTCAATTAATGTGGAAATCGGCAATTAAATAGTCTCGAATTTTTCTCTTACTTCGTTAATATCATCATTGCTTAAACTTTTAATCACAGTTTTCATTTTCAAAACAAAATCCTCGGCGTTCTTCAATAATTCGTCTGCAATTTCTTTAGTAACATCATCTTTTTCTGTCGTTACATAATATTGCTTATCAATCCTTTCCTTCTTTGCGTCAGAAATGAGTTTAAACAGTTCTTCTTTATTAAACAGAAGTTTAAGCAGCAAAATAGAGCCAGCATGATTTTCGCATTTTACGCCAGCCCTAAATAATAGAGCCGTAAGCTGGTTATACATTGCATAATAAGATTGCCCTACTGAGTTTTCATAAAGATTATTTTGTAAGAGCAATTTTGCTGACTTTAAGCAGTTCACAGATTTATCAGAATACGAATTACAAATATCTTCTGATGGCTCAACTAATTCAAGCTTCTTTTCCTTCTTCAGTTTATTCAGGAATTTGTTTGTCATAAAATACCTCTATTCCCCTAATTATTACGTGATCCTTTATAATTTCTTTGATTAATGGCGATTTAATATCAAAAGCACCAATCTTAACACTTATTTTTGAATGAATATCCTCGATAGCTTTCTTAACGCTTCTGTTTGTGGTCTCAATGTAAATATCAATATCGCTGTCTTTTTTAGCAAGTCCTTTCGCATAGGAGCCAAAAAGCACAATCAATTTTTCGTCTGTTTTCTTGAGAACCTCTTCAAAAAGAACGCCTAACTCAGGATATTTTCTTAACAGACCTGATAATTTTTGTAACTCCGCTTTTTTGATATAATTTTTAGCGATAATATTATCTTTGAGAAAGAATATTTTGTTCTTACCTTCAACTTTACTATCAACAACATTCTCTTTTTTAAGACTATTCAACTTTCTTAGAACAGTAGAATGTGATTCCCCTAATTTTTTAGCGACCCCCCTAACATGATTCTCCGACCTCAGTAACACATTAATAATTTCCAACTCTAAATTGTCTTTTCTATGAACCATATGTACCAATTATGAACCATTACTATATAAAGATTTCTATTTTTAAGCTTTTGCGTTTTTAACAAACACCTGTTTATTGAGTATCTCAGCTAGTTCTACAACATTCTTGGCTTTCTTTTTAAGCCAAGCTGTCCCTTTCAAGGCAAGAAGTCTGATATATCTACAACCC
>JBFMFP010000092.1:0-3998 GCA_040751885.1 Nanobdellota archaeon | reverse complement strand
TCTTCTTCTTTATTCGTCGGATAAAAGCCATTGTAATGTATAAAGTTATACACTACTCGTTTATTAAGTTTTCTATTCTGTAGACGATAAAAGAGTGTAGTGAGAAAAATCAAGGAAAAGTCAGGTAACTAAGATGGAGATTGCCTTTCTACATGCTAACTCTATTGGGCTCTGCCCTTGATCGTCTTTTCACGACTTCTCGCTACGCTCGACCTCCGCATAAAGCGGAGGGAACTTAACACCATTATGTTTAATTTTTCCGTTGCTGAAACTTTAGGGGCTGCCGCAGTTTTTCTAATGGAATTAATTTTTTTTACTGCGAAGCAGAGTAACGTTCGGGTGTGGGGGAATTGGAGAATTAGTTATTTGAGTAATCCCGTTTGTGGGTAGAGAAAAACCTGTTAATTCTTGACCTGTTATTATCGTATCTCTAGTGTGCACGTTTAAGCTTTCAGAAGCTTTTGTTTTTGATGAAGATTGAAAAGCCTCTATTTTTGATTGATTAAAAAACGACTTTAATCTCTTTTCAGCAGTTTTACAATACTCTTCAGACAAGTCTATATGTATAAAATTTCTATCCGTCTTAGCTGAAACTAAAGCAACAGTACCAGTACCACCAAACATGTCTAAAATGGTGTTTCCTCTAAAACTGTAAAATTTTATTAGTCTATAAATTAAATCTTCTGGAAATGGTGCGGGGTGTCCATTTCTTTGTGTTTCTGGAGGGATATACCACATTCCATCAGAGAATTTCATAAATTCTTCTTTAGTAATATCAGCATCTTTGACTACTCCCTCTAGCTTATTTTGTTCTTTGGAAAATATCAAAACATATTCCCATGAAGGTACGATATGTGGGTTTGATGGACTTTTAAAACTACCCCATGCAGTTCTCTTAAGCATTGTCTGTTTATACCAAATAATCTCTGTTCGGAATAACATCCCAAGCTTTCGCATTTGATTCGAAAAGTCATGATGAATCGGAACAAATTCTTTAATCCCAGTTGGTGCGATATTCAAACAGAAACGCCCGCCTGGAACAAGAACTCTTTTTGTTTCTTTCCAGACTTTATTTAGCCAATCTAAGTACTCTTTATAATCCATTTGGTCGTTATGGGAGTCATAATCTTTACCAACATTATACGGTGGCGAGGTGATTGCTAAATGAACACTATTACTTGGGATTTTTTTCATTATTTCTAAAACATCACCGTTAATTATTTTGTTTAAGTGTTGCATTTTATTCACCAATTATTTTTTTGAGGTCATCAAATAAAGAGTTAAGTTTCTTAATTTTCTTAGAAGAATCAAACTCCTCTCTGGCCATATAAATACCGTCTAGTTCATATTCAAGAATTATTCTTCCCTTGCGAGGACCATTCTTTGAGTCAGAATAACTAATTTCGTCAGTGTTATCAGGTGTAACCATAAATACTTTAATATTTTCGGTAACAGGATTCTGTTTTAATTTAAGTTTCCAGTAGGGTGTTTCTGTAAATCTTTCTCTAAAAGATGTCTTCAATGAGAGTATACAAAAGACTTTCACTTTTTCTAATTTTGAGTCATATTTGTAGAGAACCAAATCAGCGTCTGGTAAGATAGAGTAGTCTCCAAAGTGAATTAACATCATGCTTCTCAGAGTAGAAAGCTCTTTGTCTAATTTTTCTTTTTTTAATTTCTTATCAGAAGAGATTTGTATATTATAGGTCTTACAGAATTCTTCAATCATATAATGAACGAGCTGTTCTAAGAATGATCCAACTTTTGGTCGCCATGATTGACGGGCTTTGTTATGTGCTTCATTCTGACTTATGCCCTGCTTCATGTACTCTTTTGTCCTAGTTTTAAGATATTCTTCTTTAATACTATTTAGAAATTCATCTATTTTGATGAAGGCAGCTTTACCATGCCTCTTCTCAAATTCTTTAAACCGCACTTTAATTTCTTGAAAATCCATACGTCCACCTGTTTTTAGCTATTTGCACGCATTAAAGTTTATAAAGATTATGTCGTTTTAAATGAAATAGGAATTCAATTCAATGGGAAAGCATAAATCTATCTCAGAAGAGCAGTATTTTCTTAGTTTAGTCTCAGAGCTGAATGACCAGAAAGAGACGAGAATGTTAGCATTAATGATTCATTTATTTGTAGAGTATTGGATTAACGAAATAATTAACACGCTATTCAAAAATCCTGGCATTATCTTTAAAGATAGGGATTTGAATGGTTTCAATAAGAAAATAGATCTTCTTAAAGCGTGTGGTATCATAAAAGAAAGCAGTGATCTATTGAAAAATATTCAGCTTATTAATCAAATTCGCAATGATTATGCTCATAATCTGATTGTAGGTGAAATTGAGAAAGCAACAGTCGATAGGATAAATCGTATAATAATGCTCAAAGTCAGTTACAATAATGTAGGCTTCGCATCTCAACTTGATTTACATTCTCGGTTTAAGGCAAAGGCTATTTCAACAATAATGGAATTGTATTCATTATACGCTAAACTTAAGGGTCAGACTCCTAATAATAGCATGATTAGTTCGGCTTTAAATCCAATAATGTAGTTTTTCGTTTCCGATTCCCCCACCTTCGTCCATTAGAAAAAATTTTGTTTATGCAGTGTTATAGAAAGTTGCGTGAGCAATTAGGTCGTTTCAAGCATAGACAAAGGCAGCCCCGTTAAGAAGCTGAAGGTACTTGTAAAAGCAACGGAAAAATTAAACATAACGGTTGTTATGCGAGTCGGGGTTTATCCCCGACCGCCGTAGCGAAGCGAAGGCGAGTTTTTTATTTGCCGGCGACTTCGTCGGAAATAAAACGCACAAAAACTGCGGTTTTTGGCGCCCAGAAAATCTGCGGATTTTCTCGGGAATTTGGGAGAGTAACGCAAAAGCTTTGATGCTCTGAGTAACGCAACCGCATCAACAACCGTTATGCGTAGCGAGACTTTGCATGGTTTCCGATTAGGAAACTTCGAAAACCGCAGTTTTCGTTAGCGAGCGGAGTTTTTTATTTGCTGGGAATGTAGTTAGCACCGGAGTTTTTTCTTACTTTTGTTAATGCCATTAATCTGTCCGATATTCTCTAAATCGATTTAATGAAGTTCCATAACTCTCACGATACTCTTCTGGTGATTTCGCTTTATGCTCGAATACAACAATTATGTCATTTGGCAATTCATTCACAAGTTCAGTGGTTATTTTACTTGAACCGATGCTTAAGTGTCTTTTTTCACCATCAAAGTCTGATAAATGCACAACCTTAATGCTTTTTTTATATTTAGTAAGAAATCTATGGATATCTAAATTTTTTTCTAAAGCATGGCAGGTATCGAAACAGATATTTATACCGGTCTTAGTAATTTGATTAACATCTGTAAGTCCCATCTTAAATTCTGGTTCCGCCACATTTTCTATTAAAATGACATTTTTTGACCGATGGTTCCCTATGAGTTTTATACTAAAATCAAGGTTTATTTTATCTTTAGGATGAATTACTAAGTAACTGGAGCCGAGTATCTCTCTAATTTTTAAATAAATCTCTAAAACCTTAAGGGAATCTTCTGTTGAAGGCAACCAACCATGAATCACTGGGAAAGTAAGGCTATTATTTTTTGCAATGTCATTGAGATGCGCGGCTTTTTCTAAGAATGTATCATTGATCAAAGGATTATCATCATTTATCCCAAAATGAACAAAACTAAACTGCATGTATTTGAACCCAAGATCTTTTGCTAATGGAAACAATTCTTCTACAGGAACTTTTTTTGCAAAATTGGCACATATGATCATTTCCTTCTTAAAATAAGCCGACTATTTAATATTTACGCACTTTAGTAATTGTTTACCTTCTTGAAGTTCGCCGATTATATATACTTGAGCATAGAAAAGCTTATGTACTTCTTTAGCTACATTGTAGCTATTATGAAAAAAGAGGTAAAAATAGAGCTTCTCGGTTTTGAGATGCTTGAAAAGCAGGTCAATCAAAGCGGAAAT
>JBFMFP010000091.1:0-4040 GCA_040751885.1 Nanobdellota archaeon | reverse complement strand
GAAAAATGAACACGCCTTAGCGCAGCTTGGGGTTGATAAGGGGCAAAGCCACTTATTGGCGGAGCGACTTCGTCGCAAAAACTGGTAACAAGTGGTGGGCGTCTTAGCGTAGCTTGGGGTTGATAAGGGGCAAAGCTACTTGGGAAAAATGAACACGCCTTAGCGCAGCTTGGGGTTGATAAGGGGCGAAGCCACTTATTGGCGGAGCCTATGCTAACGCTCCGGCAAAAAACGAACAAAAAAGTGTTTCGTTCGCAAGTTCGCTCAGTCCTCAAAAATATTGGGCCTGTGGTCTAGCGGCAATGACAGCGCCCTTACATTCGGTTAAGTCTGAGAAGTAAGGCGTTGATCCCCGGTTCGAGTCCGGGCAGGCCCATCACGTCTTTCTTTTGTATTGTACGATTCCCGGACGAGAGAGGGTTACGAACGGAGCAAAGCGGAGTGAGTTTACCCGGTTCGAGAGAGTCACTGCGTTCGTTCCTTCGTTCGCAGGCTCACGAAGTTCCGGGCAGGCCCATTCATTTTTTACATTTAACCAAAATTATTTCTCTCTTCACTCTCTTCAAAAACCACACCTTTTATATACCAAAATCAATTTCCTGCATAAATGCAGCAGCAAATCTTGGATTTATTGCTTAATCAGGATGAAGTTAGCTGGAAAACTATCCTCTATGACTTAGTCAGAACCGAGCAGATGGATCCCTGGGATGTGGACATTTCTCTATTAACCCAAAAGTTCATCCAGGTGATCAAGGAAATGCAGGAGCATGAATTTAAGATATCCGGGAAAATACTTCTTGCCGCTGCCGTCCTCCTGAAAATCAAAGCAACTTATCTTGTTGAGAATGACATTTCCAGACTGGACCAGCTCATCAGCCAAACAAATGAACTTGACGAAGATGAAATCATTGACGTGATGGAAAGCCGCCTCAAGCGCAGCAAAGAAGGATACCATTTAATCCCCAGAAACCCGCAGCCCAGAAACAGAAAAGTGTCTATCCACGACCTTGTGGAAGCACTGCAGCAGGCAATGATTTCCAAAAGAAGAATTCTCGCCAGGCAAAGGCCGGCAAAGTTCCCCCTCAATTTTGACAGGAAAATTGACATCATGGAAGTGATTAAAGATTTATACCACAAAATAACTTACTACACGAGAAAAGACAAAAAAGACACGCTTACATTCACAAGGCTGCTTCCTCCCAATGCAGGAAAATATGAAAAAGCTCACACATTTCTGCCCCTGCTCCATCTGGAGCACCAGCAAAAGGTTGAAACCAGGCAAATAAGGCCCTTTGAGGAGATTTACATCAGGCTGGCCAAGGAAAAAGCTGCTGAGTAAAAATGCTGTTTCCTAGACATTACTTTCTATCTAAGATTCTGTCCCAGAATAGAAGTTCACCCCAGTTCATAGCTTTTCTCTCACTCCACTTATACAGCCAAATCTTAGACCATTTAAAACGAAAACAAAATCAACAAAGAGAAAAGTGTAAATGATATCTTAACATACTTAACAAAAATTCAGGCAATTACAATCAACAATAAAGCATATCTTTCTCCAGTTACAAAACAAACAAGAAAGCTTATTGAAGCGCTGGAACTACCTATTACCGAGAATTTGGGAAATTAGTGGTCGAAAAGCTGAAATCTTGCGTTAACTTTATCAATAAGGGCTACATTTCCTACACTAAAGGTTATATTATTTCTCATAGAGGATCACCTCAAAATCTTCTATGAGAAATATATTTTAAATGTTATGTGGCAAAGTTAGGTTTTAAACCTTAATCTCTTCCTGGCTTAAAGAGGCAGATGATGTTCAATTACAACGTTTTGTGCATAGGCTCGGCAACTGTAGATAATTTTCTGACCATAGATAAGCCTTTATCCTCAGTTAAATTGGGCGATAAAGTTTTAGTCAGGCATCTGGAGAAGCATTGCGGAGGCGGGGGAACAAATTCTGCTGCTGCCCTCTCCAAACTAGGGCTGAAAGTTAAAGTGCTGAGCAAGCTGGGCAGCGACCATGAAGCGGAATTTATTGTCAAGGAATTAAAAAAGTATAAAGTTAAAAACATATGCAGGAACAGAAGCAGGAAGAGTACCGATTTGGCAACAATAATTTCTTCCCCTTACGATTCAGACAGGATCATTTACGTGCACAAAGGAGCGTCAGAGGATTTGTCTGTAAAAGATTATAATAAAAGCAGCTTGTCTGCAGACTGGATTTACATGGCCAGTTTAGTAGGTAAATCTTTTTCTGCCGGAAAGGAAATTGCTGCTTATGCAGAGCACGAAAAGAAAAAGCTGCTCTTCAATCCTTCTTATTATTTGGCTGAGAAAGGAAAGAAAGCGCTTCAGCCCATTCTGCGGGCGACAGAAATTTTGGTTCTTAACAAGGAAGAAGCAGAGGCTTTGCTCGGTTTTCATTCTAACAATATCAAAAAGCTCCTCAAAGGGTTACAGCACCGTGGCCCAAAAATTGTTGTTATAACCAATGGAAAAAGAGGCGTTTATGCCCTTCACGAAAACACGATTTATTCCCTGCTGCCGCCGAAAATCAAAGTGGTTAATGCTGCCGGAGCGGGAGATGCATTTACTTCCGGCTTTTTATTTGGGCTGATTAAAAATTATCTTTTTGCTGATGCTCTCTGCCTGGGACAGGTAAATGCCTCTTCAGTAATCCAGCACATCGGAGCAAAAAGAGGGTTGCTTACAGAGAAAGAAGCTGTGGGGCTGATGAAAAAGTATAAGATTAAGATAAATGCAAAGAAAGTGTGAAAGAAGTTAATAGGGAAGTTAATATTGAAATTTAAGATGAAACATAGTATAGGAATTTAGTATAATATGAAATATATGAAGTTTAATATAATATGAGAAAATAATAAAATGCTTGCCGACACAAAAAAAATACTGGACGAAGCCAACAGGGGAAATTATGCAGTTGGGCATTTTAACATCAACAATATGGAGATGGTGCAGGGGATTGTGCAGGCAGCCAATAACCTTAATTCTCCGGTTATTTTAGCCACTTCCGAAGGGGCTATAAAATATGCCGGAATGAACTTCCTTTATAATTTGGCAAAGACTGCTGCGGAATTAAGTAAAGTGCCTGTTGCTCTGCATTTGGACCACGGAAAGGACTTAAATGTAATCAAACAATGCCTTAGCTTAGGATATTCCTCAGTGATGATTGATGCCTCGCATGAAGATTTTGCAACAAATGTTAAGCTGACCAAAAAAGTTGTTCGGTTAGCTCACAGAAAGGGAATTTCCGTAGAAGCGGAGTTGGGAACCATAGGCGGAGCGGAAGATTTGGTTTCCGCGAAAGGAATCATTTACACGGATGCAGAAAAAGCAAAGGAATTTGTGCAGAGGACAGGCTGTGATTTCCTGGCTGTAGCCATCGGCACGTCCCACGGAGCATATAAATTCAAAGGAAAAGCAGAATTAAAGATAAACCTGCTTAAAGAGATTAAACGGAAAACAAAGATACCTTTAGTTCTTCATGGCGCTTCCGGAGTTCCGCAGAATATCGTGCAGATGGCAGAAAAATATGGCGCAAATTTATCGGGAGTGAAGGGAGTCCCTGATGCGCAGATTAAGCTGGCGGTAAGGAACGGCATAAATAAAGTAAATACTGATACTGATTTAAGAATTGCTTTTGATGCTGCAGTAAGAAAAGCCCTTAAAACCCAGCCAAAGGATTTTGATCCCCGGCACATTTTGGCTCCTGCCCGTGAGCTGATTCAGAAAGTTGTTGAGCAGAGAATAAGATTATTTGGAAGCGTGAATAAAGGTTAAAAGGTGATCAAATATGGAAAAAAAAATTAAAGATATCATTGCTTATTTGTTTTTAGTAGTTGGGTTGTTATTTTTGGTCCTGTTATTGTTAAGGATTTTGAGAGTGATATAAGTGAGAAAATTTGTCTACAGTTTAATTTCTGTAATTTTGTTTATGGCCGGGATATTTTGGGTAGTCTACTTAATTATATCTTCTTTTGGCACGCCTTGTTTTAATTTCTTTGACGCGTATGCTACAATCATCA
>JBFMFP010000090.1:0-4063 GCA_040751885.1 Nanobdellota archaeon | reverse complement strand
CGCTCCCTCCCTAAAGAAAGTCGGTCGCTCGGCTCACTCCACCCAAATTCAATTTTCCAGCTCTGTTCCGTTCGGCTTCGCCTCACTCCACGAGGGAAAATTGAACTGCGCAAAGTTGCTCCGTTAAGAGAAATTTTTCGTCTACTACAATTACAACGCTGAATTTGTAGCAAGCGGAAATTATTTATTCTGCTGCTTTCTTTAAATCGTGGGAAAAATAGGAAAATAAAAACCACTTCGTGGCTCTGCATAACATTGATTTAAAGACTACGTGTTCACTCCGTCCAAATTTTTTTGGCTGGATTATAACGGGAAAAATAGGGGGCAACGTTTATTGAAAAATGGCACAAACTTTTTATAGTTTAATGAATCCCATTAAAATATGGTTGATTTAGGATGGGCATTAACAGCTAATATTGTAGGATTAATCTGGCCTGTAATAACAGCAATAAAACAAAAACACTATGTAAAAAGAGATGATGCTGTTTATTGTGGTTTGAGTTTAATAATTATTGCTGGAGGTTTAATGTTTGATAATCCTGCATTAAAACTATGGCAACTGCCACTTTATGCTTATCCTTTAATTCAAGCTTTACTTGGTATAGGTTTAGTAGTAAAAAGAGAAAATATTGGATTACAAATTCTTAGTGGCTGGGCAACCGCAGTAATGGGTGCCGTAATACTATTTGTTCAAATCTCCAGTTAGATTAATATTTTAGCAAATTTTATATAGGTTATATCATTATAGTGTTATATGGTGAACGGAAAAGAGGGGATTGAAATAGATGGCTTTGGAGATAATTTTCTGAATAAAATCCATAATATAGATTGCAGAATAGGACTTAAAAAAATCCCAGACAATAGTGTTGACCTTTTGCTTACTGATCCACCTTATGGGATTAGCAGGACATTAAATTGCGATGGACAAAGATTAGGAACTACTGCAAAATTAAGTTTTGATTTTGGAGAGTGGGATGAATTTGACCATAAATGGTTTGAAGAAGCACTAAAGAAAGTAAGAGGTTGGGCAATTACTTTCTGTGCGAAAAAAGATATCGGTAATCTATGGAATATTTTAGAAAAAAATGGATTTATCGCTATTGACGTTTTAGTATGGCAAAAACCCGATCCTGTCCCTCTAAATGGAAAATCAAAATTTCTCAATGCTTGGGAAGCTGCTGTAATGGGTAAGAGGGGCGGAGCACATTGGGGGGGGTACTGTACCCACAATATAATCAAATATCAAGCACCTAAAGGTAAAGAGAGGGTTCATCCAACACAAAAACCTCTAGGGCTTATCAAAGATTTAATTGAGTTAACTACTCAGAATGGAGATATAGTTTTAGATCCATTTATGGGTAGCGGAACAACCGCTCTCGCCTGCAAACAGCTAAATAGAAATTTTGTAGGATTTGAAATAAATCAAGAATATTGTCAGATGGCTGAGGAAAGATTAAACAAAACAGAAAAACCACTTGTCAATTACACTACTTTAATTCAGTAGCTTCAATTTTTTCTAAATCTCCTTTTGAAAGTGAAACTTGTAATCTCCTTAGACCACCTTTCTCAGAATATCTCTCTCTTTTTTCATCTAGTTTTTCTCTTAGTCGTTGTATAACTTTTAATGAATCTGCATAAAAGATATTCAAAATCTCCATTTTTTCTTTGTTTACAGTTGCTAATATTATTGCCTTATCTTTTTCGTATTTCTTTAAAACATTCTCAGATATGTCCTGAAAATTCCATGAATGATTTTTTGAAATTTTGTATTCGTAAAGATTTCCTTCTGAATCAATAGCATCATGGCCTGCTTGTTCAGATAAAACTTGATGTCCTAATTTCAGAGAAACTAACAATTCCCAAAATTTATTACTTGTCAGTATTTGAGTAATACCTGTAATCTCTTCTATCTGATGAGCAATTTCAAAAATCTCTTTAAGCCATAAATAGTACCTACCCGATTTATTTATACCTCTAACATTTGTTTTTGAGAGATGTAAATCTCTCTCTAATTGCAACGCTGAGAAATTAATCATCTTTCTTTTATTTACAAAACCTTTAGGTTTCCTTTCTAATAAGTCTTCTGTCCTATCTTTCAAATATTTTGAACATTGTTTACCATTTACTAAAACATACCAATCCAACTTAGGTGGGAATTTAGTATCGTCAATATGGGCGAATATTGCGCCTTTTATATTAGCTAATCCTGCAATAGTCGTATCTGTATAATCATTAAAAGTCCAGCTATGATTCCCACTTGTTTCCTTAAAATGCTTATATTCAAATTCTCCGCCAGCCTCATCTTTGGCATCTTTTGAACCTGAATGTCCGGGGATCAATATGTGGTTTAATTCATTAGCAATTAAGATCTCAAATATTTTACTATTTGAGTAAATGTCATTAACCCCATATTTTTTATAGAAAATATCTTGTATCTCCTTTAATCTTCCAAGTAATTCTTTTAATTTTTTAAACTGCTCTTTAGTTAGTGTCATTTTTCTTTCTCAATTTTTTTAAGAATTTCTTCTCCTATTGGAGTAATAACATAGGTTATAGTCCTAGAGGATGATGTTATCTTATTTATTAGCCCTTTTTCATGTAAATCATTTAAGATCCTGCTTAATGAGGACTTATGAATTTTTAGAGATTTAGCAACATTTTTTGGGAAGTTAGGGGAAGATTTTAATACTTTCAATACCTTGATCCTATACATGCCATCATGCAACCAGTTGATTAATGCTAAATCATCCATATTTAAACAGAAAGTAAACAAAAGATTTAAATATGATTAACATTTAGTTAACATTAGATATATAAAGTAAAGAAAAACTAGGCTAATAATAATGAAAAAAGAAGTGTTAATATTAGGGGATGTATTGAAAGAACTTTCAAAGTTAGAGGATAATTCGGTAGATCATTGTATTACCGATCCGCCATATAACATCTCTGGTTATGATAATAAAAAAGAAATCGGTTGGTTAAAAAGTAATAACCATTGGGTTGGTGATAAGAATTTTAACAAAATAGAAGAAAAATGGGATTCTTTTTCAGATAAATATTACGAAAAATTCACCAAAAAATGGTTATCTGAAGTTTTCCGTATTGTTAAACCCAATGGTAACATAATCATTTTTGGAAGTTATCATAACATATACAAGATAGGTAATTATCTGCAAGATGCTGATAAAAAACTAATAAATTCTATTGTTTGGTTTAAACGAAATGCTTTTCCTAATATAACTCAAAGAATGCTCTGTGAAAGTACAGAACATATTATTTGGGCGGTTAATAATTCTCAAAAAAATGCAAAAAACTGGATATTTAATTATGATGTTCTTAAAAAAATGAATGGTGGAAAGCAAATGAGGAATGTTTGGGATATTCCTATGACACCAACTAAAGAAAGAAAGCATGGTAAACACCCCTCACAAAAACCAGAGGATGTACTTAAAAGATTGATTCTTGGATGTACTAACGAGAATGAAATAATTTTAGACCCTTTTGTTGGTAGTGGAACTACAGCAGTAGTCGCAAAGAAGTATGGGCGTGGTTATATTGCAATAGATAATAATGAGGATTACGTAAAAATCTCAGAAGAAAGATTATCAAAAACTACTAAAAAAGAAAATCTTAACATATTTTTGTAAATTTAAACTTTAGTGCCCCCTATTTTTCATTTAAAGAAAGTCTGCTACGCAGATAAATAATTTCTAATCCAGCCAAAAAAACTACAGCAGCAGAATAATTTCCGTAGACGAAAAACTCTCTCCACTCCTTCGTCGCTCCGAGCCACGCTGCGCTTTCGCTCCGTTTCACTCCGCTCAGGTCTCTTAACAGCAACTAAACGAGAAATGGCTCGGCTCGCCATTTCTCCAAATTTCAGTTTTCAGCTCTGTTCCGCTTCGCTTCACGAGGAAAACTGAAACTTCGTTTAGTTGCGATGTTATATTCAATCCCGCACGGCGCTAAAATTCAATAAAAAACGAACGGAAACGGGCGCCGTAAAGCGGGACTTCTCCCTTCGGTCGACCCCTGCAAGTATTCGGGGGAATATAACAGCAAC
>JBFMFP010000089.1:0-4153 GCA_040751885.1 Nanobdellota archaeon | reverse complement strand
GACAAAGAAAAAAACCAGCCGAGCGAGCGACCAAGACGACTTTGCTTCACAAAGCTAAATAATTACTCTCTTCTTCATTCAAATTTTTATTCAAATCAACGCGCGCTTCTATTGCTTTCGGAGATAGGAGATAGCGGGATAACGTTCGCTTTTGCTGTCAGCAAGACAAAAATTATCCAAAAGATTAAAAAAGAAAGCCGTAAAATTAACGTAAAAATTAATATTAATTTTATAAGTTAAGACCGCTTTTAAAGTTAAGATAACTTTTTAATGAACGGAGGGATAAAACATGGTATCATCTTGGATTTGGATTGCCGGCATTGCTGTTGTGCTGGCAGTGGTAGTAATATATCTTTACAACAGCCTGATAAAATTTCGTGTTCGAGTGCAGAATGCCTGGGCACAGATTGACGTCCAGCTAAAACGAAGGTATGATTTAATTCCCAATTTGATTAACACGGTCAAAGGGTACATGAAGCATGAAAAGGGCGTCCTTGAAGAAGTTACAAAAGCACGCGCCTCTTTAGTTACAGGCACGCTTAAGGACAAGGCCAAAGCATCAAACCAGATAACTGACGCTTTGAAATCTATTTTCGCAGTCGCAGAGAACTATCCCCAGCTGAAAGCCAATGAAAATTTTAAGATGCTTCAGGAAGAACTAAGCGGAACGGAATCAAAGATTGCCTATGCCCGCCAGTTCTACAACGATTCTGTAATGCAGTATAATCAGGCAATTCAGGTTTTCCCTAAGAGCATCTTTGCACGGCTGTTCGGCTTCCAGGCTAAAGAGTTCTTTGAAACACGGGGTAAAGAACGTGAAAACGTAAAGGTTGAATTTTAGATGAGGTTCCGGTATGAAGTTTCGGTAATTCCAGTAAAGTCTTAATTTATTTTTTATTTATTTTCTTTAAATTATCCTTAAACCAATTTTAAATTAAACCAATCAAATTAACTTTAGAATAAAATAACTTTAGAATAAAAACATCAAAGATGGGAATTTACGAAGAAATCAGTGCAAACAAGTGGAAATCATCTTTTTTGGTCTTCTTCTTTTTAGTATTTGTAATCTTTCTCGGCTTTATTATCGGCTTTTATTATGGCAGCCCGACCGGCGGAGTTGTTCTTTCTGTAATTATCGGCCTGATTTATTTCTTCATCAGCTACTATGGCGGTGCAAATGCAATCCTGACTATGACGCGGGCGAAAGAAGCCACTAAACCTGAATATACCCATTTGATTAACACAGTAGAAGGATTGGCAATAGCTGCCGGGCTTCCTAAAGTGCCCAAAGTATATGTTATTGAAGACAGCGCACTTAACGCTTTCGCAACCGGCAGAAGCCCTGAGCATGCCTCAATTACAGTCACTACCGGCCTGCTCAACAAAATGAACCGCCTGGAACTGGAAGGAGTCATTGCCCATGAAATGTCCCACATCAAAAATTACGATATAAGGGTAATGATGCTGGCAGCAGTAATGGTTGGCCTGACTGTGCTTCTTTCAGATTTCCTGCTGCGCAGTTTCCTTTGGAGCCACAAAGACAGCGATAACAACCATGGGCAGATAGGAGTAATACTTATAGTTGTAGGTTTGGTGCTGGCAATTCTCGCTCCTTTAGTCGGCGAACTGATCAAGCTGGCCATCTCACGAAAAAGAGAATTTCTGGCTGACGCATCTGGAGCTCTCTTAACACGCTATCCTAAAGGGCTGGCTGATGCACTGCGCAAAATCAGGAACGATCCCGACCCGCTGGTAGATTATGCCAATAAAGCAACGGCGCATTTGTTTATTTCCACGCCGTTCAGACACGATAAAAGAAAGACATCTTGGGTGCAGAACCTGTTTTCCACCCATCCGGATATTAATGAAAGGATTAAAAGGCTGGATGGGATGTAATATTCAATCTTATTAACTTATTAAATATTAAATAATTAAATCTCTTTTAATTTCTTAAGAGCCTTGCTGAAGAATTCTTTCTTTTCTACCAATGCCGTCGGGCTTCCCCCGCCATGCCAGGTAAATCTCGGCCTCATCTGCACCGGAAAGATACGCTCATTGGCATCATCAAAAATTACTGCTGCGCCTTTTACTCTGGGCAGATGATCCAGTTCTTCTTCCAAACCCTGGCGCATGTAACTCTGGGTTAGCTGTGCAAGGGCATCAACATCAATCCTTGCTGTCAGGCGGTGGGCAATGACCGTGTCTGCCTGCGTCATCACATCGGTATGAATCTTGCCGGGCTGCTGGGACGCAAGTATTAAGGAAATTCCCGGCTGGCGCCCTTCCCTAAGGATAGTTATCAAGGCCTGGGAAGCAGCAGTTTTGCCTTCTTTCGGCAATAATTCATGGCAATTATGAACAATAAAACCGTCTGCTACAAAGTTATGAACTTTATCAACAGAAATGTCAAAAACAGGTTCTGGTCTTTTTTTTGTCTTGGAAATTATTTCCTCATAGAGAATATTTCCTGCACATCTCTGTCTTATCCAACTGTCAAAGTTAGGAAATGACCAAGGTAAGCTGATTCCTCTGCTATAATAAATCCACTCTCGCACCTGCCAATCAGTTATACCAAGAGTTTTAGCAATTTTATTTTTTCCCAAACCATACTTTTTTCTTAATTGCATTGCTTTACTTTTCATTTTTTCTCTCTCTCGGAACACGTTTTGGCGGGCTTTCAAATAACAGAGCCATTGATTTCCTTTAAGCTCTTTCTCTGCACAATACCTATAACCTACTTTCTCCAAAAAAATAATAGTATTCTCAACACTTTTAGCTAAAGTCATCACAAATTTAATGGATTTGGTTCCATCTACCCTTAGATTCCCCCCTCTTTCTTTTATTTGGCTCACTTTAATCCCCAAATCAGCCAATAATCTTTTAATCTGGACTGCATATTTTAAACCACTTATCCTTAATGCTTCTGCTTTATTGAAGGACAATCTAATGGGATTAAAATCGCCGCCCCACTTTTTCGATTGTGAGGGGGCCATTCCATCGGCTCCAAATAGCGCGGCCAAAAATTCTGCTTTTTCTGATTTAGATGCTTTCATCAACCATTTAGGTATAAGAACTTTGCTATTGGTTTTACTTCCAACAGGAACCCCTAATATAGAAAAAAAGTTAAAAACGTTTACACTTGCCGCAACCGAATGAGAAGTACCACTTACAACAACTTCCTTCCCTTGCTCCGTTCTTATTTTCGAAATGGTTTTTCTCGAATAAACTTTGGAGGAAGAGAGTCCAATAGCCTGCAGATCATTTTTTATTACAGTCAAGTCTTCAGGATATCTTTTTCCACTAAATCCTGCTTGTTTTCGGTTGGCACCTAACCATCCATCTCCGTAAAGGTGCCCCACAAGCCTCGCAATTACGCTTTTCTCTTCCTGGGAATATTGTGATTGTAAGGGTGTTCCTATCTCGGCAGCTAATTGAGCTCTTTCAAATCCATTTTTGGTAAAAACTTTATGGTCTGGTGTGCACTTTATTTTTCTGCCAGTTTCAGTTTTAAGTTCAATTATGCTTTTTATGCCTTTTCTGTAAACTTTGGTGACCGGGAAGAGTCTTAGATTTTTTTCAGAAAAATTATACCCCCAAACTTTTAGCTTGGTATCTGATTTCCATTGACTGATGATCTTTCCCATTTTCATTTCACCCTTGCTGGTTTTGATGAATGAAGAATGGGGAAGGCACTCGTCAATAGCCAGCCAAACCAAAGGTTCCTCCAGCTTCGCCTCCTTTTCCCTAGTAAAATAATGCATAGCTGCATCAACGGATTTAAACTCTTCAGTTTTTCTGGCTAACATCCTCTGCTGGAACAAAGTGCGGCAGATTATTCCCACAACTAAGGCTTTGATTTCCCATCCGGAAGCCATAGTCGCGTAAGGGCTGACATCAAGCACGGTAACCTGCCCACCGGAAATTATCTCTTTAAGCGGAGTTCCCTGCAGGGAAAAAATCTCCCAGCCCTTAGCCTTCTCAAACTGGTTGACAACAACGCTTTTGGTTACAGGACTGCTTTCTGCATCGCTCTTTACCATTCCAATTATCGCATCCAATTCGTAACTCTCGCCCTTGCCGTTGAGCTGCTGGATGATTCTGGTAATTAAAACACCTTCTGCAGAATTAGGGTCAAGACTGAAAGCATTGCACC
>JBFMFP010000088.1:0-4470 GCA_040751885.1 Nanobdellota archaeon | reverse complement strand
CAAAAATCAATTTGAAAAGATAGTAACGCTGTCAAAAGAGCAAGAAAAGATTATTATAGCGGTGGATAGATCGATAATAAAGTTAAATGTAGTGACTAAAAACTAGCAGAAATTCAGGTAATTAATTATCTCTTCTCTTTTCTGCAAATTTGCTTTGATTAAATTTAGATTTAAGTTATAATGTCCAAATCCCAATAAATTTGTATTGATTACTGTAGTGAATTTTTCTATAATTCCTATTTTTTCTAAGTTACTGATTCTGTAACGAGCCTTACCAGTCGATATTTTAATCTTTTTTGCAATTTGGGAAACTGGTTGTCTAGAGTTAACAGACAATTCTTTTAAGATTTTTTTATCAATTAAATCAATTTTTAACATATTTTTAATAATAAATGTATAAATATTTAAAATTTTCCATTTTTTATTAAAATACAAGTAAATAAATTTAAATACCTCTAACCATTAGCATATTATTATGGAAAACATAATCTGTCAAAGTGAACAATTAAAATCAATCAGTCTGCCAAATCTTAATTTAAGTATTATTAAATCCGCATTAGTAAAGGCACAAAAGGAAAATTTACTGAATATGATAATAAAGAATCGTGACTGGTCAGAAAATGAGAGATATAATCTGAAATCTGAAGTGGATAATATTCTTAAAAATTCTAAACAGATAAGTGAAGAAAGAACTAAGATTAAACTAATTTTTAGAAAAAACGATAATTTGAAGGAAGCTGTCGAAATTTATCTTTCTGAGGCAGATTCTATTGTTGGTAAATTAAAAGATTTTTTTGATAGAGTATTACAAGAATATATTGAAAATGGGCTGAACGATTTAATTAAATTAGAATTTTTTTTGGAGAGAGTTTCTTAAATTTGCAGATATCGATAATGCACATGCCATGTATTTATCAAGCGGGATGTGGGATTTTTCTGTATTCAATCCTGTTTTGAAAAAATTAGAAAATACATGCCCCAAGCAATTAGACTATTACAGATTATTAAGTGGAGGAGTTAAGGATGTCAGGACAAAACTGTATTGTTTAGATATATTACAAAAAAAATTCATGAACGACAAACCTAAAGATGTTTCAGATTTTTTACTTAGACTAGAAGAAAGTTTCATCGACGATTCTTCTGCTATTTTTTTAATTTTTACATATAATTTTTGTGAACATTTAGGGACAGATGATAATAATAAAATTAGAAATGATTACTTAGAAACCATCGATAATATTTATTCGCAAGTGGAAGATAAAGAATCATTTTTAGAAGCACTCTCCTTATATAATAGATTAAATAAAGCAAGAATTGAATATGATACTTTTGAATATTTTGGATATTATGCTTTTGTAAGAAATTTATTGATAGTAAATACTTATAATCAATTAAAAAAGAAGGGGGTTTTAGAAGCGGGAGAGTTTAGAAAAATAAGCTCTTTATACCAATATGATTTACTAAACAAAAATATGAAAATTTTTTTTGGAGGCAGCTAAGATGGAATGGAAAAAACTAAAAGAAGAAGCAAAAGAGTTTGCTCTTAAAAAAATTGATGTGATAGACTATGATAACCATGAAAGAAAAATAATGGAATATATCCGGGATTTGGCTCCGAAGTATGGTGGTAACAGTAATTTATTAGAAGTTGCAACATATCTGCATGATTTGGGTTGGTTTGAAGATGAAAATAATCACGCAAAGGCTAGCGCAAATATTGCGGCCACTTTTTTGAAAGAACAAGGTCCTGATCAAGATACCATCTCTGAAATAGAATATGTTATAGAATCACATGAAGCAACCGGCGGCTTAGAAAACATCAATGCAAGGATATTAAGGGCGGCAGATGGGCTTGCAATAATTAACAATATCCCCTATCTGTTCTTTTTAAGTTGGAATAAAGACAAATTAAATATGAGTTATGAAGAAGGTCTAGGAAATTTTGCAGGACCGATGATTACATCTGCCTTAGAAAAAGTAGATGGGTTAGATAGTAAATTAGTTGATCCTATTTTGAGGGAATACATTCAAAAATATATTAGAGGCGAATGAATATGCCAGTACTTAAAGGACAGATTGCGAATCCGGGAGGACTGATTTCCGGGATTGTTTCTGTTATTTTAGACATTAATAATCTTTATGAGTTTGAAGAAGGAAATATTTTAGTAATTCCAATGACTACTCCGGAATGCACTCATATAATGAAAAAAAGTTCTGCTATAATTACTGAACGGGGCGGAATTTCGTGTCATGCAGCGATTGTAAGTAGAGAATTAAGTAAACCATGTGTTGTTGGAGTTGAAGGGATTACAAATAAAGTTAAAAATGGAAAAAGAATAACTTTAAATGCAGATAGAGGAGAAGTTTACTTAGAATGAAGATATATATTTCAAAGGGTTCTGCAGAAGGACCAACTGAGATTGCGGCGTTTGATAATGCTTTAGACGTTGCTGGAATAA
This sequence comes from Nanobdellota archaeon, assembly GCA_040751885.1. Classification (GTDB taxonomy): domain Archaea; phylum Nanobdellota; class Nanobdellia; order Woesearchaeales; family GW2011-AR9; genus JBFMFP01. The sequence continues at coordinate 2,011 of JBFMFP010000088.1, read as the reverse complement.
GTAACCTAAACTTAATTTATCTGTCCTCTGTAATTCCTCCAAACTCTAGAATTATTTTAGGAAAACCCAAATTGAGAAATTGTTTTGGAGAGAAAGCGTTTGTAGTGATGTCTAAAATTATTGCTACAAAAATTAATCAAACAGTGTGTGCGGGTATCGGATGGGTTCGATACGAAAGAGATAAAAGAGGTTTGTTTGTTGAGATCACGGGTAATAGTAAGGAAGAAGTTGAAGAAAAAATTAATGAAACATTAGAACACATGAGGAAATATAGAAAATATCGGTTTGGTAAAATCAACATGGTTTTAAATGAAATAACTTGTGAAAAATATCCCGTTTGTGCATTAGTAAGCGCTTTTTATGATATAGAAAAGTGGGACAATAAAGAATGCAACGACACTAAAATGGTATAAGTGTAGTTTTTCTTAAAAAGGGAGTTTTCAAATTAAGCTTAACGATGTTAAGTTGCCTCGGCTTTATGCCGAGGTCAACCCGAACAACGTGAGGGTTGAAGTTATGACGCAGGAGGCACGGATCAGGCGAACACCGTGAGCTTTGAGATTACATAATCAGTTGGGACACTCTCAGTAGTACGTCAGGAATCGGGCAGTTACGTCGTGATAGTCTCATTATGTTTCGTTGAGCCGCTGGGTGGCGTTAATCAGATAGTTCTCTCAGGCGTCACAAACAAAGAACCAAGACACGGGGTAGAAAGATTTATATATCACTTATGAATAATATTATCCAATAATGGATAACAAGCATAAAATAATCAATTATCTGGGAAAGCATCTTAGTGGATACTTTACCATGCATGAGCTAAGCAAGTTAGTTAACATTCCCTACGCTAGTTTTTATAGAACTGTTCAACGGATGAATGATGTTTTGAATGTTGAAGTTGTTGGAAAGTCAAAAACAGTTAATTTAAAGATTAAAAACCCGGTGGTCAAAGCTCATCTTACAGTATCTTCAGATGAGGAAAAAAAAGAATTTATCAAAAAACAGCCAATTATCAAGAAAATCTTTATGGAATTAAATACTAATGATGTTGTTGTTCTTTTTGGCAGTTATGCGAAGGGAAATGAAACAGAGAAAAGTGATATTGATTTATTGATTATTAATCAGGATGGTAAAAAATCCCTCTCTTTCTCCAAGTATGAGATTTTGTTTAAGAAGAAAATAAACCCTATCTTTGTAACAGCAAAAGAATTTAAAAAGATGCTCCAAGATGAAGAAGAAAACGTAGGAAAACAGGTGCTGAAAAGTCATATTATCTTAAATAATCCCGAATATTTTTGGGAGGTGGTGCTCAATGGAATTTGACCGAAAAGCCTATGCAAATATGTTCAAAATGGCTCTTGCCGAGAACAGAATCAAAAAGTCGCAAGAGACATTCAAAATTAAACTGTTTCTCACGAAAGCGGAGAATAGCTTATTGATTGCAAAACACATTAAGGACATAAAACCAACAAAAGACCAGCCGCCAAAACTTCATTGGGGTTATTGGGCGATTACTATTTCCTATTACTCAATGTTGTATGCAACAAAAGCGGCTATTTTGTTTAAAGGTTACGAAGTAAACGATCACGATGCAGCTCAAATTGCACTCGGGCATCTTTTGGTTCCTGATAAACTGGAAAGAGAGGACTTGGAAATCCTCAATCAATCGCACAAAATATTTGAAGATGAATATGTGCATTATTTTGAAGATGCTAAAACTGAAAGCCATATTGCGCGCTATTCTGCAATAAAAACATACACAGAACGAAGATTGCAGGAAATTTTTGATAACTCAACGAAGTTTGTAGCAAAGATAGGATTAATTTTACAAGAATAATAAATAAAAAAACAAATGTCGCACCGCCGCTGAGTGGCGCTTTTTTAGTATGTATTAAGCCATACTCTATAATTCTTTGATTTCCCAATCATATTCTTCAGCACCGAAAACTTAATATATATCAAATATATATTAAGAAAAATGCGTAAAATTTCCATCGTATCCTCCAATGAG
>JBFMFP010000087.1:0-4543 GCA_040751885.1 Nanobdellota archaeon | reverse complement strand
ATTATAGGTATAGAGGAGGTGAAAAATTGGATAAAAAAGTAAGTTTAAATTTAGTAAAAATATGAAAGAGGGTATAAAGCAAGAGGGAGCTAGTTTCAAAGCTTTGGCAGGCAGAAACTAACCCACTCGTTGGTAAATCCATTCTACCATGAATTACCCCTTTCAATCAAGAAAGGAGAAAAAATTATGTTAGCAATGAAAGAAGCAATGGAAAATAAAGAGGTTTTAAGAGAAGAGGAGCAAGAGAAAAGATATATGAAATATCAGGAAGACGGGGAAGCTCTGGAAGTTACCAGGCTGGAGGATAATGGGCTTTACAGGGTGGATAATATGATAACAGGCGGAGTTTATTTTATTGAGTTAAATGGAAAGGTGAGCTGCACCTGTCCGGATTTTAAGGCGAGATGTTCGAGTTTTTCGCCTGTTGTGAAGTGTAAGCACCTTATAGGTGTGGAAAATTGGATTGAGTGGAAAAGTTCTGAGAGGGCAAAAAAGGAATGGAAACATAATTTTGATCCTTATAAGTATATGATTAAGGTTAATGGGAAGGATTATCTGGAAGTAAAATTCCGCCTCCACTGGTTCAGGCTTGAGCATGGAACGTGGGATATCCGAACTGAGATCATAAATCTGGATTTAGAGAAGGGGATCGCCCTGGTGAAAGCAGATATATTTGACGAAAGAGGCAATCATAAATCTTCCGGCTTAAATATGGAGACTAAAAAGAATTTTGAAGAATATGTGATGAAAGCAGAAACCGGCGCCATAGGCAGAGCTCTTGCTGCTCTGGGTTATGGGTCTTTGCAGTGTTTTGATCTTGAGGAGGGAGTGGATAAGGGGCGGATTGTGGATGCACCGGTGAGTATAAAGGATGATGGCGGAAATGGAAACGTTCTTCCAAATGTAACGCCTTTGAAGATTAAGGTGGAGCATAATGGCGGAAATGGGAATAATGGGAATGGCAAGGCTACTGCAAATCAGATTCGTTATCTTGGGGATCTTTGCAGGGATTTAAATATTAAGCCCCAGATGGATTTTACTAAGATTACCAGGGAGCATGCAAGTCAGTTGATTGATGGGCTGGAGTTAGAGAGGAATTCAAGGAAGAATAGTAGGAATTAAGGTTTGGAAGGCAGGGGGGATCTCTTGCCTTCCGGATGAGGCCGGGATATTTACTGACCCCGCCTTTGATGATCGCCCGGCTGGAATGTTATCAGTCACCTGCCTTTCTGCTCCCGCGCTATGCAGGGTTTTTATTTTTTGCCGCTGCTGTAACCTTTTGAAGGCGTTTTGCAGGCTCCGCTTTTTTGCCTTCTTGGTTGCTGAATTTTAGGGTGGGGAAAAGTCAATTTGGAGATAGAAAAATTTTAGGGCAGGCTAAAGGGCAGGTAAAATTTTTATATACTATATTGACTTTTTGTGGTGGGAAATAATGATGGAAGAAGGCAAAAAAGCATGGGATTTAGTTTTCTGGAATGCCAGGGGGGTGGGCGTGGGGCGCGAGTTTGCACTTTTTCCTGCCGCCGCTTCCCGCCGCCTCTTTACATCGGCAAGTTCAGTGCAAATCCTGGCCGGCGTTCCCTTATGCTGCTTGAAAAGCAATTTTAGCCGGCTCCTGCCTTTGCTTGCCTTGCAGAGAAGAGAAAGATGGCAGATTAAAGCATTGCCTGCAGTGTTCCATTTTGATCTGGCACGTCTGCAAATTCTTCCGGCACCAATTGCTATTTTCCGCCATTAGTTGCCGAATTTGCTGTTGCTGCGCTAATTTGCCTGCTTCTTCATTCCACCAGGGGCGAGTCTTATCCTTCGCCGCTCACCGAAGAACTTTTGATTTCCATTACCAGCGAAGGATAAGTCTCGCCTTCTGCCAGTTTTCCGGCTATGAGAGGCACTAAGAAGGGATTTGCTTACCTATTACCCTTTACCCTCTCATTGCTTGATGTTTATAAAGCAAATCTCTTCGCCTTTAAAGCTTGCTGTCTGGTTTTCCTCTGCTGATTCTAAGGGCAAGTGCTATTCAGAGCTATTTATTCCCGGCTTTGCCTCATGCATCTCTGCTGGCTTACATGCATTGCTATTGCAACCGGTTTACTGCCGGGTTATCATGCACTGCTATTTTTAACCTTCATTGCTGCCAATCTCATTGGAGATAAAAAAGGGTGGGTGCGGTCGCAAAAAGACGGAGTCTTTTTTTTCTGGCGCACAGGGGTGCATGGGGCGTGGGAAGGGTGCGCCAGAGACTTGCGAAGCAAGAGCGACCGCAGGGCGGGGAATTCGATAGCCTTCTGCAGTGACAATTGTTGCTGCTCCATGATGCATCGGCATGTTTAAGGCAAATCCTGGCCAGTGTTTGCTGTTACTGCCTGCCTTTGCCTGCGTTGCAGAGAAAGTCAAGATGGCAGGTTGAAACATTACCGGCAGTTTTCTGTTTTTGAATCTGGCACGAAGAAAGCCTTATATCATAAGGTAATAAGGAATCTGGCACGGAAAATAAATCCGCCTGTGCCAGATCTAGCACGATTGCAAATTCTGCCGGCACCAAATGCTATTTGCTGCTGAATCTGCTTCTGCTGCACTGGATTTGCTTTGCATTGATATTCAACGATTTTATGCAATATTTCCTCAGGGCCTTTTTTGCCAGTTTTGCCGCAAAGTGTCAGTTTACCGGCCTTTGGCAAAGCCTGTTATTAAAAACTCATGAACATCCTGGGAGCTCTTGCAGTGAAAAAATTAACGCTATTGCCGGCCTCGGCTCTGCCGGCACAATCTCCGGCTTTGGCATAAATCGGCTCGGCGGATCTTGTGCTGATAGAACCTGCTTTCCCTGGGCTTTATTGGACCGGTGCAGGCAGGCTATAAATGCCGAACTGTAGCTCAGGGAGATGTCTCGCGGTTGTGTGCTATTTGTGAATAGAGGGCTTTATGCAGCAAGTCTTTGAGCGTCAGCGAAAAGTCTTGCGGCGGCGTGGGAGGAGTTTGTGGAAAGAGAGCTGTAGCGAGTCTTCTCCCTGAGCGTGTGCAAGGCGAGATTGTGGAGTTGCTATGAGATTCGCTACATTAAAAAAAACTACTCTTCAGATAGTTTCTGAATTTCTTCCATCTGCAGAGCAGTAATCTGTTCAATCTGTTCTATTTGATTTTACTTTTTATCTATCAACTTTTGTATCTTTTCAATAGTAAGTTCTGTTATTTCAGAGATTTCCTGTATGTCATAATTTTTCTGTAGTAATCTTTTAGCGATATTTATTTTTTCTCTTTCCATAGCTATTTCTTCAAACTTTGTTATTACCATTATATCTTCCTTTTTTATTTCGATAATTCAAGAACCTTTTCAAGTGGTAATTCCGTAACCTGTGCAATCTGCTCTACTGGCATACCAATTTTTAAAAGATTTTTAGCGATATTTATTTTTTCTTTTTCCATAGCCATTTCTTCAAATTTTGTTATTACCATTATATCTTCCTTTTTATCTTACTTTTCAATTGCCAAACTTTTAATTTCTTCAACCGATAGACCTGTCAAATCCGCAATTTCTTCTATATCATATCCTTTTGCCAATGCTTTTTTAGCAATTTCAATATTTCTTTTTTCCATAGCCATTTCTTCAAATTTTGTTATTACCATTATATCCCCCTCCTTTGCCATTTTTCTCAGTTCGGCAAAAAATTTTTTATTTAAATCTACATCTGATAACTCAAGCATAATCTCTATAAACTTAAACAGATTTTCAATCTTTTTATGACTGTATTTTCTCGTAAGCATCAGCCGCATGAGTTTACTTTTGAAATTATATCTGAGCTCTTCATCGCTGTTACTATCTATAGCATATTTCACTGCAAGTGTTACGAGAGCAAATGGATTATCGCTGTTTAACAGTTCTGTTTCATCATAGTCTATCAGTCTTAAAGACCTGTATTTATAGTTTAATTCCGTATTATAAAAACTATAACAGAACTCTTTTTGGTAATTATAATTGCCGGTAAAGATAATCTGACTTACAATTTTTTTATTATATTTATCTAAAACCCTGTAAAAATACTTAAACATTCTCAGACTGAAATCGTCTTTATTGGCATGTTGAACATCAATGTGAAGAAGGACCCAAAGTTCATCACCATTTTTCATAAAAATCTTCACAAGTTTATCCAGATACCTTACTCTATCTTCAGAATTTATTTCTATAGTAGAAAATTCCTTATCCAAAAATTCAGAGGGCTTTGTAAAATCAATATCTTCCGCAAGATCCGGCATATAAAAACATACAAAGTCCTGAAATATTCCTTCAATAACGTCTTTCCAAATTTCGTCAAATTTGCCCAAATATATCTCTCCTTAATTCCATTTCTTTAATTATACCATATTCTGCAAGGTCTATGAAGGTTTTGATAAAATGATTTAAAAATTGACTTCGTTTTAAATTTATATTATAATATGAATAACTAATATTACATTAGTTATTCATAGAAGGTGATTGTATGGAAATTGAAAAAATGAAAACTGAGAAATGGCAAGCTTTTCAGGATTACTATAAGTTAAGTATGAG
>JBFMFP010000009.1:0-30725 GCA_040751885.1 Nanobdellota archaeon | reverse complement strand
TGACCGTTTCGAGATTATTATCGAGAAGACGGTAACAAAGTTTGGTACAGGAGCAAAGGTAGATTGCCCCAAAGAATATCTCGGTCGGAAAGCCTATCTTGTGATTAGAGCAAGGTAGAACTTATGGATAAGGATCTGGGGCAACCCTCGGCTCGTCACCCGTCAACCAGCACTTTATCTAACGATAACGATGCCGGTGTAGGTGACGGGTACGGCGACTTTTTCACCGGAGCCCGTGGTAGAGGTTTTGATGATTAAAGCAATTGCCGCAAAGATCAAGGAAAAGTTAGGCTCTTTTGCTTCCGAAGACTATTTGAAGGACTCTTTGATTTTCAACAATAGAATATTGCCCCTGCAGCCGGAAGGCTTTACTTCTCTTGATTTAGATGCTAACAAAGATGCTAACAAGCGCACTCTCGCTTTTGTTGACGGAGGGCAGGCAGAAATTATTTCAGCAGGGAATTTTTGTCTGAGCTTAATAAGGGTTGCTGCTTTGTTTTTTGAAAATAATAAAAAAATAAATTCTCTCAAAAAAGAGTTCTTTCTGCTGACAACGGCTAAATATGTTCAAGATAATAAATATGTTCAAGATAATAAATATGTTCAAGATAGCTTTAACGGAGATTTGTTTTACGAAAGCAGGCTCTTTGGCGACAAACTGGTTGAGGAAACGGATTTGTTGATTTCTTCAAATGATAACACTATTAGAATAGGGAAGGAGCGTGCACCAATAAGCAGAGTAAGCAGCATGGCCAGAAGGTTTGCGGAGCTGTCTTTGGCTGCTGAATTGCATAAAACTCACGGAGCTGATTTAGCTGATTTTGTTGTTCTTGACGGAACATTGCAGAGCACTTTTAAGAATGAAGAGAAATACATTAATTTATTGCCTGAATATGTCTCTGCTTTGGCCAAATCTTCATCTTTATTTACTGCTTTCGGCAATTCCCCGGCAGTTTTGCTGGGCAAAATTGGTCCTTCCGGCAGATGGAGTTATTTTGTGGAAGGAAAATCTTATTTTGTCAGGCTGCATGGGCAGGCCAAGCATGTATTTAGGTTTGAAGGAAATGCGGGAGTTCTTCCTTTTTTAGCTGGCAACAGCAGCGATGCCCTCTTTTTGGGCTATCCTTACGGGCTGATTGCTGCAGATAAACTGGCCAGAATAAGTGAGGAAGAAAGGAAATCACTGAAAATGCAGTTTTTGCTGGATAAAGAAAACAAGGAAATTGTGCACTATTTAAGCACTTCCAATGCCCATGATATTTTGGATAGTTTGGGGTAGAGAAATGGGTTGTTATTCTATTAGTTTATTGCTTTTCAAAATTTCTTTGAATTGCTCTAATACCAACACTAACGGGAGTCAACAAAGCGCTTAACAGATAATGGTCAGCTATCCCAGTATATGCTCGTAGGTTTTCTTCTCCACAATGTCTTGCTCTACCTAAATATTCAGTAGAATTTGTTCTTGCTTCGGTAATGCTAACTATCTCAATTCCTATCTGGGAAATCCTCTTTAAATATTCACTACGTTCTCTTTTAGAAAGATGACGGCTCTGTTTTCTTATCTGGGAAAGGATTTCTTCTAAATTTCTGCAATCTATTTTGATTTTTTGTTTAAGCGTGTCAATTTAAATAATATTAGCCTCTTTCCAAACATACTCAAACTCTTTCATAAATAATTTGGCGATTTCTTTATCTTCAATTATTAAGACATTCTCGTCGTTCTTTTCATCCCCTCCGGCTGTAGGATTAAACGAGCCGGTAATAACTGTTTTTTCGTCTATGATGAAGACTTTGTGATGCATGTTGTTTTTGTTTCCGTCTTTAACTACGTTAATCCCCTGATGCTGCAGTCTGGCAAACTGTGAGTACTCGCTGATCTGTCTGGCTTCCAGGACCCCTTTGATAGTGATGTTATCCATATTTTTAAGCAGAAGGGCATTGGCGATACTTTCATGAGTAAAAGAAAAAGCCAGGAAATAAATTGATTTTTGGGCTTTTTTAAGCTCTTCTTCCACGCGGTAGGCACAGCCATCTTCCGGGCAGAAATAATTTTTAAGGGTAATAAGGGCAATATTTCCTGACGGGTTTTCCAAGGAAACAGCCGGGTTGCGCACTTTATTTCCTCCTTTGAAAGTCCCGTTCCACATCTCCTGGAATTCCTCTTCATAATTGTTAGCGAGGATTTTTGAATTTATCAGCAGGAGATTATTGTTGTTTTTATTTGCGCAGTTATTTGTGGGATTCATTGAGCCGCCGGAGATCTTTTTTCCGTCAATGACACAGAATTTGTTGTGCATCAATCCCCATTTGTCAGCTTTGACGAACGAATGGTTGAACTCTTTCAGGTATTGGTTGTCAGTAACTATCTTAACGTCAATATTTTTCTGTTTTTCCAGCAGCTTTTGCTGAACGGAAGCAAGGTCTATTTCAAAGAGGGCACAGTGGATGCTTTGCTCTGCTGAATCAAGGAAAGAAACAAGGACTTTTTCGCAGTTGTCATGCGGACAGAAGAATACCTGCAGGTCTCCATCATCCTGGACGTAGCTGTTTACGTTTTGCTGCCTGTCTGCTGAAAGCCAGTCTGCTGAAAGCACTCCGGTAACCGAAGGAAAATCAAAATCAACCCAGCAATAAATAAGCAGGAGAATGAGCAAAGACGAGAGCAGGAGGATTGTTTTCTTTTTCATGGGCCTTAGCGATAGAAGCTAAAGGGTTTATTAAAGTAATTGTTTGGATTTTGAATTTTGGGCCGAAGTTACGAATTGGCTGTTTATTACTTACGAGTAGTATTCTAATAGAAATGTTTATAAAGTAAAGGGGGTTTTTAAGCGGAATTATGGGAAGCTGTATAAGAGTTCGACGGACGGGCGGTGAAACCAGAAGAGCAGGAAGTCCTTCTTTAGCTTTTGGTGCAGATCCTCTTACCGTAGATGAACTCTATCGGAGAAACCCGCTCTTTAAGCACATAGTTGATGCTGAAATGAAGCTCTATGGCCCTGGGAGAGCTGGTTTGGACTGTTCAGCAGTTGCTTCCCGAGCGGTTAGCCAGTCAGAAACAAGTGAGCGGATTAGGAGAATTATTGCCCTATCTGGAGACAATAATTATCAGCTGTATGAAATTACCGGTACTGACCCAAGCGTTTGTTTGATAGGTTTTTATTCTGTCAGCAGGCAAGCATTTTCTACAAAAAATGGAAATGAAAGAAAAAGCGGAGGAAAAGAAAGAACAAATGATGAAAAGAGCAGAACTATGGGAAGCACTGCCAATTTTATCAGCGCATTGGCTGAGCAGGGTGCTCTTCAAGGTTATAGTTTTTTAAGTGAAGGATATACAGGCGGTGCAGCTTTGTCTTTTCAGACCGTTGCCGACAAAATAAATGCCTTGCATAAGGATATAGTTCCGGAGATTACGGGCAAATTGAACAGAGTTTATGCAAAGTACGGCCTTAAACCGCAAGGGAATGACGACCTTAATTTAAGGTCAAGGCAATATCATCGTTTCCGTGAGGCTAATATGCTTTTACAAATAAATAGTCAGGAAAGACTGTTATCTCACCGAGAAATACGGCAGTTGGATGAAATTATCGGAGAAGCAATGAATTGTTTGCGCAGGCGTGAGCAGGAATGTTTTTTCCCGCACATTAAAGAGCATGTTGAACGAGGCGATTCAGTTATTTACCTGTTGCGGTATTGCCATCTTTTATCTCCCGTGTTGAGTGGCGCTTTGTCAGCAGAAAGAATTTCTTATGCGAGTTTTGTGCCGAAGTCGTGATAAGCCAAAGAGTGTTGTCTCCACAGTTTCTCGTTCAACAACAACGTACTCTATTCCATTTATGTATCATTTTTCCTTTATATTTGCCTGTATACGTCTTACCGCTTTCAGATTTAATCCTAAAAAATACGCCTTCTTATAAATCCTCAATTTTTCCGGCTTTGGTAAGAGCCGTGCTTACTTCCTCCGGAACTGTTCCAGCTGCTTCTTCAGCCTTCTTTACCGTTCCCAAATCCAGCTCTTCCTTTTTAATGCTGAACGTCCTTCCATCTTTGTAAGTTATTTTGATAGCAGTATCGTCTTCCCCTGCATACTTCCCGGCATAAATTATTTTGCCGTCGCGGGAGGAGAATCTTATTTCATCACCTTCTTCAATTATGCTGGTTTCATCTATTCGTTCCATTGGCAGGGGTTGTTGTTCTTTTTCTTTAATCAGCCCAAAGAGTTTTTTTCTGCCCGTTTCTTTTTCAAGGACGATAAAATCTCCCTTTTCTTCAACAACTTTTCCATAGTAAGCAGTGCCTCCCAAAGTAGTCATGCGCAAATTTTTCCTAGCAGGCAAATTCAGCTCTTTCTTGGGCCTTAACAAGGCTACTTCAAGCTGGGCGATGACGCTTTCATCGGTAACTTTTTTCTTACCGAATCCTAAGAAGCCGGGAGTTGTCCAGCCCTTTTCCAGGTCATAGGTATATTCTTTTCCATTAAGCGTATAGAGATTGTCACCAATTCTGTAGGCATTGGATGTTGCAGCTGTTGGGATGGCGGCTGTGGGAGTAGTGGCTTTGGCTGCTTCTTTAGGTAATTCTTCAGGAATTTTAATTTCCAAATCAGAGCCAAAGTTAAGCCAGGGTTTTTCTGGGTCTATTTCTCTTTCTTCAAAGACTCTTCTGACAACATCGTCAAATTCAGGCCCTATTTTTCCTCCCGTCCGGGTATAAGCCTGGGAAAGTGCACCGGCTCTGTCGGAGCCAAATGAAATCTCCAGATATTGTTCTATTTCTTTATATTCTTTTTCAGTCTTTCCTTTTTTGAAGAAGAGATTAGTAGGTTCTTCTCCCCAAGAAATTCCCTTGCCAATTTTTTTAGTAAACAAAGGAACTTCTTCATCTAACAAGCCCGGATCCAAGCCGACCAACATTCTGGCTACCTCATTTCCGTCAGCAGCATCAATGTAGAGGACAGTGTTATCCGTGCGAGTGAAAAAATCAGCTTTATCCATTGCACTTTTCATCTTAAAGGGAATTTTTCTTTCGTTTAATTTTTCTGCTACCTGCCGCATGATTTGGTGTGAGGAATCAGCATTTCTGGAATTAAGATATATTCTTACTCGATTCCCGTAGGGAAGTTTATTTTTTGAAGCAACGCTTACCCAACCTTGTATATAATTGAATTCAACATTTTCCAGCCCTGTAGCGAGCTCTTGTGATTTGGAGAAGATGTTAATAACTCCTTCTTCCCGGGGAGAGCTGGCAATTGTTTTCTGCTTATATAGCGTAAGGAAGGAATCATATAATTCCTCAGACGTTTTTCCGCTTAATTGCTGTACTTCACTGCTTTGGAAAATTTTTCTTGTTTCTTGGCTGGCTGCTCTGGCAGCTTCTGTCGGTGTTTCAGACACTGCCGGCAGTGCTTCTGTTTCCTTTGGCTGTACATAATAAGCTCCCTTTCCTCCGCCATAACGTTCGGTTCTTCCCACATCAAGATGAACTACATCCGCAGCTTCATCCCTGCCAATGGCACTGACAAAATTTTCTTTGTCTATCGGCTCATGTCCTCTAAGCTGCCTGTAGCCCAAAGCCCAGTCTGCAGAGTCAATAATTTCATCGCTGTCGAGCCAGAAAACACCCCCTTGCTTTATTTTTTCTTTCGTGCCTGCTTTTTTCCCTTTCGTGTAGATAACATAGCCATTTTTTTTGTCTAACGTAGCCTCCCCTTTTCTCAAAGCATCGGCTACATCGGAAGTTCGTATGGATCCAAGATCAAAAATCGGGTCAGTGAAATCATTATTTGCAACAGCTCTTTCAAAGCGCAGATTGATGTCTTCAGCGACTTTTTCTGCAGGAAGGCCCTTCCATTCCGGAAATTTCCTTACGCTTATTCCTGCATGCGTATAAATCTCCCCATCAACGACGGCAGCAGCAACTACACGCCCATCTCTGACATCTCCTAATATCTCAGCGCGGATTTTCGCATAATTAGCAAAATCCATTCCCCCTAATAATTCTCCTTGAACATACCCCATTTCATGATTGCCAAGCAGTCTTACCACTCTTCCGCCAGCTTTTCTGGCCTGCCCGGCAAGGTCGTTAAAAGCAGCCCTAATCTCAAAGGCAAATAATCCCCGGTCATAAATATCGCCTACCTGCACGACAACTGCATCGCCGCCGGTCCACTTCCAGGTCATAGGATTTTCACGGTCACCGCTGATGATTGGCCTATTAGGATCCAACTTGTTGATGTCATCAAAGACATTGTCATAATTGCCATGCAGGTCTCCTAAAGCTGCAACCCCCCTCCTTCCTGATTGAATATTTTCAACTTTGTTGACTTTTGCCAGAGGTATTTCAGCAGCTTGAGCCGTTTCTCCAAAAGAAGGAATTTGTGAAGGAAGTTGTGCACCTGCTTCTTTAGTTGCTTCAACCACTTTAACACATGGTGCCATTCCGGCAATAGCTCCTCCGGTAACTGCGCAGGGGTCAACAACATCGGATATGCTGACAACTTCTGCTGTTTTTCCTTCCGCAGAAACAGGAGTAACTCCTTCAACCGGCACGGCTGTCTCTCCGAAGGAAGGAACCCGTTCGGGAAGTTTTTCTCCGGTAGATATAATTTCAGGAGGTAGTTCCTCTGCTTCCAGCAATTTTCTTACATTTGAAATCAGCTCCCTTCTTTCAACAGGATACATGGAAATGCCGCGGTAATCTTCCCCACCCATTATTTTTTCAATTTCTTCTTTGTAAAATATTTTAAGTTCTTCGGGAGTACCTTTATTTGGAAGGCTTGCACCAACATCAATAACTTTTGCTTCTAATCCTCCGTCAGCAGTTCTGACTAATTTTATGTTTTCGTTATGGAAATCAACTATTTTTCTGTTTCCTAATCTGTCTACAAGTACGTTAAGAGCTATTTCTAATTCAGTTTTTTGTTCTTCCGATAATGCTTTTGCAATTATCTGTTCTTTTTTGATTTGATTTGGAGTTCCTTCATATGCTTTCCTCTGTTCATCGTTTAAGTTCCTGAGCATGAAATCTTTAACTGTTTCTCCTTGCACTTCTTCAGCAACATAATAATTATCGCCATGAAAATAAACTTTTGGAGTAGCCCCGCTTTCACTTAGTTCATCAAGCACTTTTGCTTGTTCCGGGAAGGGGTTAAACGTTCCGGCTAATTCTTCTCTTTGGCGGTAATCTCTAATTTTAATTACAGAAGGTTTGTCAATGCCTAAAGATACTTGCACGTCTTCAGGTATTCTAAGAACGATGCCTTCCGAGCCTTCGCCAAGAAACGTACCTGATGCTTTAGCATTGTTTATTAATTCCTGTCTGGACGTTTGGGGAAGACTGCCTGGAGAATTTTTAACTCTCTGTTCAATCGTGCTTACTACATCATTCCATTGAGGATTTTTTAAAGATATCAATCCGGAAGGGGGCGTTTCTCCTTCAAGAGAAAGTGACGTTTTTTTAGACCTGAATGCTTCCAGTTTGGCAAGGATTTCTTGTTGGTTTAGGTTTTCTTTTTTTGATAGTCTTGTTGCTTCTAATTCGACGATAGTTTCAAGGTCATTTACTTTTTTCTTACCAAATCCAAAGAATCGCGGGCTTGTCCATCCTTCTTGGGGATTGTAAGTATATTTTTTTCCAGCTAATTCAAATACATTTTCTTCTTGAGGTGTTGCAAGTAATTCGATTTTAGTAGTCTCTGTAAGTGTAGTTTCTAGGAGTGTAGGGCTTTTCAGTCTTACCCCTGAAATCTCTGCTGGAGGAATTTCCCTCCCTGTCACAACTCTTACACATGGTGCCATTCCGGCGATAGCTCCTCCGGCAACTAGGCAGGGGTCAGGAACATCAGATATGCTGACAACTTCTGCTGTTTTTTCTTTAACAGGCACCGCTGTTTCTCCGAAAGAAGGGACTTGTGGGGGTAATGTGGGTTCTTCTCTTACTCTTGCTAACATAATCTCTGTGTAATCTCTTTCAAACCCTCCTCCCAGAATTGCTTCAAGATTTTTTTCTTTGTAAGTTTGTCTTAGTGCATCTGTTGGCTTTTCAATTATAGCAAGTCCCATGTCGATAACAACCATCCGTGTACATTGATCATCAACACATTTGATATTGTTCCAATGCCAATCAACGATATTCACACCAGAATCTGCTAACCCTTGGCTGAGTTCATCAAGTGGTTTAATAAGGTCATCTAATTTGCCGGAACTTTTTGCTTCGTTAATAACAGTTTCTCTTAATAGTTTAGCTTCTTCAGGTTGTGTGGCCGCAAGTTCACTTGCCTGATTCAATACTTTTCTTTGTTCTTCAGTTAGTCTTTTGCGGATTAAATCTCTTAATGTCGGGCCTTTTATTTCTTCTGCAATGTAATAACTATCATCAGCATCAAAAATTCTTGGAGCTAAGCCCCTTTCAGCCAGCGAGTCTGATATGTATTTCTGTCTGGGGAAGGAATTTACAATTCTTTCGAGATCTAGCTCAGTATTCCTGACTTTAATCACCAAATAGTCATTAGGAGTTAATCTAAGATTTAATTTTTTAACAAGCTGGGCTTTTCCCTGCGGAGGAACCCTAACAACAATTCCTTCCGCTCCGCTGCCGAATAACAATCCTGCTTCTCTCATCTGCTTTTCAAATTCCTGTGCTTTTTTTGGCTCAAGACGCACGCCGGGATGGCTGTCAAGAATAGAAATAATGCTGTTCCAGCTATTTTCACCGGGTATTTGTTCAAAAACAGGCACCGCTGTTTCTCCGAAAGAAGGGGCTTGTGGAGGAAGCTCAGCAGCTCTTTCAGCTTCCGGCACTCCCACTCCCCCTTTTTTTACTTCCTGTGCAGCTCTAAATTCGCTGTTGGCAAAACTTTCTTGCAGAGCACTTTCTATTCTTACATCCGCTGCTACGTCATCGCCCACTTTGGCAATTAACTGTTCTGCTTTGCCTGCATCCGCTCTTAAAGAATCAGATACGGTTTCCGGAGCATATCTTACTCTCTGTACTCCCTCTACATCAACCACTTCTAACCTTGCTCCTCCCTGCTCTAATTTGGCTGCTAACCCCTCCAGCGTTTCTGCCTCCGCTTTGCTTAGTTTGGCTTCAGCAGGACTCATGCAGCTGGCAAGACCCAAAGCTGCACCTACAAAGCTACACCTGGGCGTTTCCTGGTAATATCTGGCAGTGTCTTCCACTGAGCTGAACAACTGCCCACTTTTCCTGCCGTCCTGGGCTTTCTCTGCCGCTGCTGCTGCTTTTTCCAACTGGTTTCTTGCTCTCTCCAGTTCTATTCTGGACCTTGCAGCTTCTTCGCTGCTTCCAACTAAATCTACTTTATTTCTTGCAGCAACAAAGTCGTCCTGTGCCTGCCTGAAGACTTTCTTTGCATCGGCAACTTCTGTGCTTTCCGCAGGGAAAATTTTTCCGAGAGCCCTTTCCCACGTCCTGCTTGCTTTAGTTCCTGCCAAAGAAGTGGCTTTTGCTAATCCGTCAAGTTCGTCAACTCTTTGTTCAGATTGGGCTATTGAATTCTTAACTGCATTTAACTCGTCAGAAGTTTGCTTTACTATAGTGCGGGCAGTCATTTGCTCAGCTTCACGGTAATCTGGGGTGGCGGCAAGGTTCTCCTGCTGCGACTGTAGTTTTTTAGCTAATTCATCTCTCTTAGCGGATTTAGCAGCGATATTATCCAGTTCTGCATTGCGAGATTTATCCAGCGCGGAAGGGCTCAGTGTTTGTTTTCTTACCAGGCCGGCTGCACGGGCTGCTTTAATATCCGCTTCAGCAGCAGCTTCTGCAAGGGCTAACTCTGTTCTGGCTTTGGTCACTCCAGCAGCATCTTCTGTGCTTCTCAAGGCTTTCTCTGCATCTGCTAATCTCTGGCTAAGTTGCCCTTCCCTTGCTGTTCCTCGGGCAGCTTCCCATTCCTTTCTGGCTAAATTAAATGTTTTCGTGGCTTCTACAACTTGCTTATCGGAGTTAGCCAGCTGTAACGCTTTCCTGGCCGCGTCAAATACTTCTACTGATTTTTCTGAGCCGTATAATGCATATCGGCCTCTTTGCACTACCTGCCTTGCGGCTTGTATTGTCCTTTCTCCCGCTTTAACTTTGGAAGCCACTTTTATGAACATCGCTGGAACTGCGACACCCGCTTCAGCAATGTCAAAGACAAGAGTGGGGTCAATCGTGCTTATAGCCAAATCTTCCACAACTGTTCTGGAAGTCCGTTCAGACAATTCAATTCCTGCTAAACCAAGAGCCCAGCCTGCCCGTTCCCCATACACTTCTCCAAGAACATTCCTATCCAGCTGATTTATCCTTTGCTGGGCGATCTTAGCCCGCGGATCACTCGGGTCAAGCTCAGCTACTATTTTCCATTTTTCTTCCGCCAGGGCAAAAGTATTGTAATTATTTCGTTCTTCATTTTCAGCGTCAACAACTGCTTTGGCAATTTGCAGGTCTTTGACATTTTCTAAATATACAACTCTATCCATCCATTCCTGTCTGTCGGGGTGGTCAGGATATTTTTCTATATTTTTTTGCAACTGCTCTATTTCTGCTTTGGCTGCATGCACATCAATGTTAGTATCTTTTCCCTGTGTTTGCAGTTCAATCAACCGTGCTTCCGGGCCGAGGTACTGTCCTTCTTTTCGTGCATCGGCGAAAGCTTGGGCGGCAGTCTTGCCTTGCTCGCCATACGCTCTCACCCGCTCAGAAAGAGCAGCTAGCTCCTGCTGTTGCCTTTCCAATTCCCTTTCTGCGTCTCTTTCCAGGGAAGCTTTGGCATCGCTAAGGCTTTGGTCGCCAAAAGTATGGCCGAGAATGTAACTTCCCGAATCTTCCAAATCTTTAAAGACATCCATCGCTCCAGCATATACAAGACGGCCGCTGCTTTCAATAAGGTTTGTTGCTGCTAAACGAGGATTTTGTATCGCTTCAACTAAACTGCCGCCAGTTCCCCAGCTTCTGGCTGCATCAAAAAATTCCTGCTGCGCACCATACTTTCGTTCATATCTTTTTCTCTGCAGCTCCCCTGTTTTTGCTTCTAATTCTCTTCGTCTTTGATCAAGCAGAGCCGCTGACACCCGGTTCATTTCTTTGTTAGCACTGTCAAATGCTGCCGGGGCTAGCTCTGCAGCTTGAGGATTTTCTGTTAAAATTCTTTCCTGCATCCTTTGCGCTTCTGCCAGTCTTCCATTGCTGGCTAAGAAGCGTACCTGCTCAAAGGAATCTTCAGCTGCTCCTTTGCTGTATCTGTCTACCAATCCTGTCCGGACATCTTCTGGTATCAAAGGAGAGCTCTTAGCAACCTGCTTAGCCATTTCCTGCTGTCCGGCCATGCTGTACATCTCAGCGGCAACATCATCTTGTTTACCTAAGCGCCCTTGGACAACCGCATTTAAAGAATCCCTGCTGCGAGTTTCTTCCTGCTCTGCACGGGCGATGTCAGAGCTCAACTCAGCCATTCTTTGCTCTGTATACTCTAAATCTGCATGGAGCCACTGCAAACCGGGATGGTCTTGTGCATAATCTTCCATTACCTGTTTTCTGTATTCTGGATCTCCCAGCTTGTCAAACCTAACTCCTGCTATTTGATATCTGTTGAAATTTTCCCGGATATATTGTGCCAGCCTGTCTGTTTGCTCCTTTTTGTCTTCTATTTTTTGTGTTAAAGTAGTTGCGGCAGAAATTTTTCTTCTCTCCGCCTGCTTGATTTTTGTACCTAATTCTTCGGCAACTGCTTTTTCTCCCGTAGTCATTCCTTTATTTGGATCAGATTGTCTTTTTTTGGCTCCTTCTTGTGCTGCAAATTTTTCTTCAGCTTTCACTAAACGGAAATAAGCTCCTTCCCGCTGCTTTACTATTTTTTCCACGGCATTCTCAGCCGCTTTCAGGTCTTTTTGTGAAACTGTGCAATAAGTAGTGCCTGCGCATGACTTTAGCTCATCAGCAATTTCATCAGCTTTGTTGCGGGCTAAAATTAATAATGCCCGGGAAAGCTGGTCGTATTCTGTGTTATAACCGCTGGCTTTGCTGAGAATTTGGTTGATGCGCTCCTGATCCTGAGGTGTTACACCCAGGCCTCTTTCATCTATTCTAATCCCCAGCTTTTCTATCATGGCCAGGGCCTTTTCGTGCTGCTCAACTCTGCCGCCGATGTTTTGGACATAAGTTTTGTCATCAAAACGGCTGGGATCAATTCCTCTTTCCTGGAGAACTTTTTTCCGCCAGGCTTCATAGCCGGGATCAGTTTTGTCAAAAGAAAGTTCGCTTAATTGTTGCAGGTTTCTTTGCTTGCCTTCCTGCGCCATGAGCTGCTCAAACTTTTGGAAATTGTCAATGTTCTTTTGAGAAGAGATAACTACTTCTCTTCCCAGGACTTTTTGTACAGTTAAAGAATAAGGTCCCTCTTGCTTTTGCTTTGTTTTAGGATCATATTTCCAGTATTTAGCTCCCGGTTCACCGGTTTGAGGATCGCTGGTGAGCTGAAATCCGCAATTGATTTCTCCGCAGGGAATTTCCATAAAGAAATTATTTCCTATAATGACTCTTTTTGCCGGGTCTTCCCGTAAGATACGCTCCGTTCGCTGTGATGCTAAAATTCCTAAATCCTGCCTGCTGGGCTCAAAGTTTAATTTTCCGTCCGCACCTACATTTACAGTCAGCGTTACGCTTGACGGCTCAACTTTAGAAAATAATCCTCCTAGCAGAGCAGAAGCAAAAGCCACTTTTTTCTTTATTGTAGCTGCTTTCCCTTCTTTGCAGTTGAAACAGTCGGCACGGACCATTTCTTCTTTTGAAAAATCAGTAGTTGTAAATTTAACAGATGAGCCATCCTGCTCGCCGGTTACTGATTGGTATTCTGCAGTCAGATCTCCCTGGCCTAAAACGTTGTAATTATTTCTTCCTCGCAGCAGTTCTGCGTCTAACTCTGAATTGCCATTTTTTCCCGAATAATGAAATCTGCTTGGCAGCGCAGTCGCTTTATCTCCAGCAGTGTCAAACAGCCCCACTTCCACGCTTCCCCGGGAAGAAGCGGTAATCACTCCGGTTTTTTCGTCGCGATGGATAAATACTTCAGCATTATTGCCTTCCAGCGGGGTGCATCCCTGCCGTGCTGAGCAGGGCTTTCTTAATTCCTGGGCTTGCCGGCGGAAGCGCTCAACATTTTGCTCCTGCTCTTTGTCCAAAGGAATGTTTCCTTTTTTTTCTTCCTTTCGTTGTTTTTCAGATGCAGCTTTCTGTTCTTGTGTTTGGGCAAACTGCGAATTAGGAGAGATTTCATTAAGATGCACTGTCAGCGTGCTTTTTTTAATTTTTTTGGCTTGCGCTTGCTCTTCAGCTGTAGGGTTAACCTGCCCCTGCGTTCTTGCCCCGATGCACAAGTGAAAATCTACACAAGAAGTTCGGTCAATAATAACTGTTTTCTTTCCGTTATCTCCAACATCCCAGGCTTCTATGATATTTCCTCTTTTTTTGTAATAGCCGTCGGCATACAATTTAGATGTAACTACTTCGGCATTTTCAGCATTAAAATCCCCATTTGGGTAAATAACCAATGTTCCGGCGTAATTGCTGAATTTAGCGAAATCATCTTTGGTTTTTATTGTTCCGGAAACAGATCCTTTCACCGTCAAAGTTCCGTCAGCAGCAAAATCAAATTCTGTGGGTTGGCTTCCAGTAACAGCAAATTTCTGCTCTGTTCTGTCTTTATCAACAAAAACTAAACTTCCTTCACGGTAATCTATAATGCCTTCCCTTTTACCTGTCGTCTTTATCTCTCCTTTATTCTCCCCTTCTGCAGGGATTAAGATAATTTCTGTGCTGGTAACTCTTACACCGATTATTTTTTCATATTTATCTAACGGATATTTTATCCCGCCGCGTGCAAAGACGTTATTTTGAACGTCAAAAAAGAAGTCTGTTGGCAATGTTGGTCCTTCCAAGTTAACACTTTTCTTAAACCTGTCTGAAAAATATTTTGCCGCCACGCCTAAATTATGCTCAATGTTTTTTCTGCTTTGTTCAGCTTTACTTTCTCCGGACATGTATTTGTTGTTTAGTTCCGGATTCAATTTCAGATTTAACTCTTTTGCATAGAATTCCTGCGCAAAGGCATTGTTATATTTTCCCGGCAAAATTAAATATTGCGCTTGCTGTGCCGGATTAAGCCGATTAAATTGTTCAATAGTCGGATTAGGAATATTAGCTAAATTCTCCGGAGTAGGATTGTTTTTAAATGTATCTTCAGCAGAACCAGCTCCGGCTTGTTCTCCGGCATTTCTTTCTTCTGCAACTCCATTATCAGCAAAAGAAACTGAGCTTAAAACTATAAAAAAAATCAGCATTAATCCTATGAACTTGTTTGTTTTTTTGTTCATTTCTTTGTTGTTATAGTTTGTAATTTTTCTTTGTTAATGTTTTTTTGTGATTTTTATTTTTTTGATAATTATTTTTTTTCATGGCCGCAATCATTTTTTTTTTACAAGAATCATTTCCTTGCTTCAAGCACATTAATCGTTACTTCCTGTGAATCTTCTCCCCCTCGCCCGTCTTTGACTGTAAATGTGACTGTAAATGAGCCTGCAGAATTCAAATCCGTGCTGATCGTCCCATCTTCAGCGACGGGAAATGCCAGCGAATCTGAAGAAAATTTCAATAGGTCGTTATTCACATCGTCTGCAAATAAAACTTCTTCCCATTTGTCTCCCACACGGAAAGTCTTGTCGGGAATGAAATCTAATGTCGGCGGCTTGTTGGCAGGATAGTCGTTGCGCACAGCAAACATGAATGATAATGGTGCTTCGGGATAATCTTTATCAGTAATGGAATAAATCGTAACTGATTCATCGTAGGGGAAAATTACCGCCAGATAAGGCATGTTAAGCAAATCGCCAGGTTTGACATCGGGAAGATTCAGCCCGTCAGCAGTTTCAACAAGTTTGCCCAGGCTGCTGCTCATGCGTACGGAAAAAGTATCCATCTCTAGCTTGTCTCCGTTGGGCAGCTCTGCTTTCAGCGGGAATTTCAGCTGGATGTCAATAAAAGCAGGAGATATTTTAAGCTCTGCATTAATCTTATTATAATTTGGCGTTACGATGATGTTTTGTTTAGCGAAAGTGTCAAAGTTGCCTACACAGAAGTCAATGTATGTTTCAAGATATTCGGCCAAGTCTTTTTCCATTTTTTCTTTAGACAGACCTTTGTTTCCGTTCAGCCAGGCGTAATTGACTGCTCCGTAATCAGTAAGCAGGAGCTGGCTATCTTCTTGAGGATAAATTATCCCCCCTTGAATTGCCAGAAGATATACTGAAGGATCAACAGTTTCTTTGATGCATTTCTCTACAGCCGACTGCAGGGATGGCTTTACCCAGTTAAATGACACTTCTTCTTTCTGCTCCACTTCCAGCTCTTTTTTCTCCAGTTGGGCAGAAATGTAAAAGAACGCTGCTGAAAGCAGTAAAATAGCTACTCCTACAAGTAAAAAGATTGTAATCTGTCCTCTTTTTTGCATCAGAAAATACTAATAAATCAGTGTATTTAAAGCTTGCCCTGTTTTTTAGGAAAATAATCGTAAAAAAAATATTAAATTAAAAAGAGAAAAAAAAGAGAAAAATCTAAAATAAGAAAAATCTAAAATAAGAAAAAACCTAAAATAAGAAGAAAGCTTTACTGCCTTCTTAAATTAGCCCTTCTGCTGGGTCTGGATTTTTCAAAGCCCTTGCCTTTCCCGCGCATACCTCTGACTTTCTTGCCTGCAGAAGTCTTGCCGTGGAATACCCTGCTTCTGTTTGCCTTGTCACAGATCCAGTTGATGTTGGCATCGGATTTGATCACCGGGTGCTCGGGGTCAACCATAATGACTTCATACCAATAATAAGCCCCATCCTCAGCTACCCAGTAAGAATTGAGGACAGCTAAGTTTTGGTATTCTCTTTGTGCTCTTTCTTCGGCAATAAGCTGATAGTTTTTTCTCAAGGAAAGCCTGACGCCATATTTTTTTGACCTTCTCCCGCTTTTTATCTGCGGTCGGACATGCCCTCCACGGACAACTCTTTGCCTAACGACAATATAGCCCTGCTTGGCTTTATATCCCAATGATCTGGCCCGGTCAATCCTTGTCGGATGCTCAATCCTAAGCGTTTCCGGTTCACTTCTCCAGGAAATCAATCTTTCCCGCCATAACTCCGGCATGTTTTCTTTTGGGTTTTTCCACAACTCGCGGACTCTTTGATATAATCCCATTTTTTAGCCTCCATTCATGATTGATGTATTTTGTAAAGTTGTAAAGCTTTTGTTTACGATTAATGTATTTTGTAAAGCTTTTGTTTGTGTTTCAAGCTTTTGTTTGTGTTTCATTTCGCGCTTTCAGCACTTCACAGCTTCATTTTACAGCTTCAGGTAAGCAACTACCTACATTGCTGTTAATAATGTTGAATTTTCTGGTCTTGTTTAAAAATGTTTGTCCGGGAAATTTCTTGTAGAAAAAGCTGTAGTTAATCTCAAAGGGTTGTAATTCATCTCAAAGAGTTGTAATTCATCTCAAAAGGTTGTAATTAATCTCAATACTCATTCATAGAATGCAGGTCTTTCTCCAGCAGCTCTTTGTATCTTTCGTAATGGTCCTGGCAGACGTTTCTTCCGCCCCATGTTCTGGCGGCTTTCCTGGTACAGCTGACTTCTTCACATTCGGGGAAAGAGCTTTCACTTCTGTCCCCACTGCCGGTCTTTTTCAGGCGGACTGATGCAGAGTTAATACCCAGACTACTGCTAATCACGTTTTTTATGGCCAGCTCGTCAAATAAGTTGTAGGCATAGACTTCAATTACTGCTTCTTTGACCGAGCTGAAAGTGTGCACTACGATATGCCCGGCTTCCATTACTGTTAATCCTGTTTTTCCGACATAGCCAAATTGCCTGCTGATGACAAAGGGCCCTTTTAATATCCTGCTGGCTAAAGCGCCGGAAATTTTCCTCATCAGGCTTTCCACAGCCGCCGGCTCGTTGATAGAGCTGCAGCTGCTTATCTCATAGATGGAATGAAATGTCTGCACCATTTTTGCTTCACTTTTTGTTTCAGGGGAGCAGTTTTTTATAAAATTTGTTATGTTTTTTTGTTTAAATGAGGTTTAACTGTGTATTCAAATACTAGACTTTTGCGCTTTCCTCACAAAAGCAGAATATTGGTAAGCTTAAAACGCAAAAGTTCAGAAATAAATAGATTTATATAATTAAAGTGTTTGCTACTCTGTAGATAACTTTGCATTAATTAGAACAATAATTAAAAGAACAACGAGAATAAAAAAAATAATCAGGTGATTTTTATGAAAAAGAGGAGATTAAAGAGATTAGATTGCAGCGGGTCTAACCGGAGCAGGCTTTTTGCTTATTTGACCGTTTTTGGTATTTTTTTGTTGGCCGCGGTAATTGTAGTGGTAATTATGCGCGGAAGCCAGGAGAATAATGCTCTTCCTGCGAATACAGGAGCTTCAATTTATGTTAAATATTATGGGGTTGCCGATACGCCTATGAAAATCCATGCAGGGAAAGTGCAGACCTATGTTGAATTGACACAGCCTACTTTAATGGGCATTGTTGAAAGAGCTAATGCACAAAATGTTGCTGCAGAGATTGCCGATGCCGCAGATTTCCCTTACGGGGTAGTGCAGTTGTATAAGAATGATAATCCCTCCATTCATTATCTGGCTGAAGGAGAAATCACTGCCGCAGCTGGGAAAGAAAATGACTTTTTTAAGTCCAATACCGTCTGCCTGGAGAGGGTAGGTGATGACCAGGGCCATAATGGCTATCTGAAAATGGTTTTGGTTTCAGAGCTGAATTATCAGCGCTGCAGCAACAGCCCGGAATGGTTTTTTGCTTTTGTAAAGCATACTTTTTGGGATCTGGAGGGTGGTTATTTCCTTTGCGACCAGGAAGACGGGAAATTATTTTTGATTAAAGAAAGCAGCGGAGAAATAAGCACGGACGTGAGCAGCTGCTGATTTTTTTAAAACTTAACGAGGTTATGTTCCCACCCTTTATGGGGTGGCAAGCGACCGTAGGGAGCGCAGAGTTCGGTGTAGGGCACTCGTTAGCGATATCGCAGTAAGTTAAGGGCAAAAACACTTCTCAGTTACCATCGTGAAAGGCTCTCTCGTTCGTTGAGGTTAAGAAGTAGTGGGAGCAATCTCAAAAAAAAAATATTATGCTGGTAACTCTATCTTCTTGGTATGGGAATGGTTCTTCAATTCTTCAATTACCAGCATATCGTAGATTTCAATTAGTTTCTTGATTTTGGTGTTTTCAGTGTTTAGTTTGAAAAGTTTTGCTTTTCCAATGTCTCTTGTGTGAAGTATTATCTTGTTTTTAATCAAGTCGTCCCATATTCTGTAAAGGGTTGCTCGTCCAATTCCCGCATTTTCTGCCATGTCGGTTATAGAGAAATCTAGCTCCCTCTCTGTAATCAAGTAGTCCATTACTTTTATCATTGGAGAGTCCCCCATGAATTCCACAAATAAGGATTTTTCTTCCATTTTCATCACCTATCAAAAATTTTCAATTTTTGGGAGGTCCCAGAAATCTACGATTTCTGATACCTATTGGCTAGATATACGAGCTACTATTTAAATATTTCTATTTTGAGACAATGTTGTATTACAATAACTTCTTTTTAGGAGTGAGAAAGTTTTTTATAATCAAATCGTATGAAATCCAATATGGATTGGAAAGAGTTGTTTAAAGTTTCTGTAATTGTTGGTGTTATTGTTTATTTACTTCAAGTTATTTTAGCGTTTATGTCGAGTGAGCATGTAGTTACAAGCACGCTTTTAGGACCATTAGCAACAGCTTTTATTCTTAATAAAAAAGTAAAAGATAATTGGAGTATTCTTACAGGAATAATTGTTACTTTCTTAGTAACTGTAATAATCGCTGTGTTACTAGATACTATTGGGATTTTTAGTGTTTAATGCTCCCCGCATTATTCACAAGGTTGAAAGATTGCCCCCGTTTGAGCCCCTGTTTGAGTTTAGTCATTTATTAAAGAGAGAGCCCAGAAGTATGACGCAGGGACACTTTACATCAAGCGAACACCGTGAGCCATCAGTTAATACGTCTCATTGGAACACTCTCTTTTACGTCGGAAATAGGGGAAATCTTCTGCTATTCGCAGGGGTTGGGGGCGGAGAACAGCAGACTGCTTATCTCTTTAAGGTGGGAATAAAATGGAACAATTAAAAGGCATTCTTGAGCTTGCAAAAGTCAAAGAAGAAGATTTTGTCAAATTTCTTTAATGTTTAGGATTATTTTTCTTTAATTAAGTTTTAGCAATCTTCCTTTCCCAGACGACTTTCCCTTTCTTTTCCACTTTCCTGATCCTGTGCAGGGGAATATCTGTTTCTTTTCCGTTGATTTCCACGAGAAGGAAGTTCTTGCTGATTTCTTTAATCTCTGCAAATTTTATTTCTTTGAGTTTGTTTTCAATACGGTCGTAATAAAACAAAGAATACTCCTGCGGGTGCTCTTTCTTGTCCCATTTGATTTTGTTGAGCAGCTCTTTGATGTAAATCATTTTTGGTTGTGTCAAAGCGTTAACCACTCAAGTAAATAAATGTTACTATTTTGTATACCGGTGGGCTAAAGACCATATTAAAAGAATTAAGAATTAAAAGAAGCTTTATTTCTTCCTGACCATCTGCTCAATTTCTTTCTTAGTTGTAGCCTGCTCAGCCTTTTTGTCTTCTCTAAAGCGTATAAATCTGGGGAAGCGTAAGGCTAATCCTAATGTATGGAAGGGGCTCTTGGTAATTTCTGCAGCCAAAACTTCAACCACTACTTTAGGCTCAAACCAGACCTCCGGCTCCATTTCTTTCTGCACGTCTACTCTGGCCGGTTTTTTGTCCACTTTGAATTTGGCCAGTTTCTTGGGCAGATGCTCCAGCATTTCGTCTGTTAATCCCGTTCCGAGCTTGCAGGCAGTCTCAAACTGGTCGGTTTTTTCATTATAAGCTGCGCATAATAAAGCTCCATAAGTGCCGCTTCTTTTGCCCTTTCCGTAAAAAGCACCGACAATAACAAGGTCAAAAGTATCGCCCAGCTCTTTTACGTATTCTTTTTTCCATTTGATCCAGTTCCATCCCCTTGTTCCTGCCTGGTATTCACCCTGCAGCGACTTGACGATGATGCCTTCGTATTTCTCATTAAGCATGCGGTGGAAGAATTCGTCTATTTTTTCCAAATCATCAGTGACAATCCTGTCAGTAAGAGTTATATGCTTCCCTTCTTTGACGATTCTCTTTAGCTGGGCATATCTTTGTTCATAAGGCTCGTGAAGATAGGATTTTCCGTTGAAGTAAAGCAGGTCAAACATTTTTGCCTGCACAGGCAGTTTTTTTACGTATTCCTCAACGTCATATTTTCTTCTCCTCTGCATCAATACCTGGAAGGGAAGGTGGTTTCCTTTTTCGTCAATAGCCAGCACTTCCATTTCCGCTACAAACTCCTTTCCGCTGACATTTTTCTGCAAATGCTCAAGCAGGTCAGGAAACTGCCCAGTGATGTTTTCCATCCGCCGCGAGAAAAGGGTAATTTTTCCTTTTTCATTTTTATGCGCCTGTATCCTTTCTCCGTCATACTTGCCTTCCACCGCCGCTTCGCCAGGGATTTTTTTGGGAATGTCATCTAAATTTTCCACGCGCTGGGCGAGCATCATTTTAATCGGCCTGCCCATGCGGATATCAATTTTACCCACCCCTTTCAGTCCCTTTTCAGCAATGGTTTCGGCTATAATGCCTACATCCGGGCAGATATTGTAAGCTGCTTCCAGATGCTCTTTGTTTTTTTTGTCGCCGGTAAAGGCAATTGCCAGGGCATCAAGTACGGTCATATCTCCGACACCAAGGCGCAGCGTTCCCTGAACAATCCTGGAGATATATTTGGCTCCTTTTGCTGAAGATTTCTGTAATGCTGAAACAAGCAGCTGCTCTTTTTTTTCCTGGGCGCCGGCTCCGCTAGTGCCCGCTATTTTATGCAGAGTGTTAAAAAGGTCTTTTATGGTTAGTTTACCTACAGGAATAAGCGTTCTTGGTTTTTTCTGCAGGACTTTTTCTGCTGTTAATCCCACGTCTCCGCTTTCCTGCATTATTTTCTGTACTTTGGAAAGCTCGTTTCCTGAAGCGCTAGCGATTGCTTTAAGGACCATTTTTTCCGCCATTCCCAAAATGATGCCTTCATTCTCGGAAGCAATTTGGCCGAGAGTAAGGTAAGAAACAATGGCAATATCGTCTTTAGGAACTGTCTTGTAGAATTCAGAGAGGATTTCCCTCATTTTGTTTCCGGAAGATGTTTTCTCCAGCTCCTCGTACACTTCGGCAAGATTTTCAAAGTCCATTTTCAAAGCCCATGATTTGTCAAGAGAAAGAATAAAGTTATTTAAATGTTGTTGTGGAAAAAATTGTAGATGTAAAAAGAGTTCTACTTCTTATTCAGCAGCCTGTCCCAGAAGCTTAAGTAGCCAAGCACCCTGCTTTTTGCATCTGTAAGAAATAATCGCTCTTCAGAGCCAAGAGGTACGCGCGTGTTGATACGTCTTAACATTTCTGTAGCACCGCGCAGCATAACCCTTGCTTCGCTCTGCCATTCGCTGGAAGGTTTAGTTTTGGCTTTAGCCTGCAGCAGTGCATGGCGATGAGCCAAGGCCTCAAAGTCTGATTTTAACGTGTCTTTGGTGATGCGCGCTTCCATGGGCAGAGAAAAATTGGATTGACTAACCACTATTTAAAGATTTCTTGTTTTTGCCTTTTATTTTTCTCTACTTTCAAGTGCTCATAATTCAGAAGATTTAAAAGCCGGCAGGCTTAGGTAAGCTTATAATGGTAATGAAGCGCAAAGTTCTGCATAAAATCCTGCTCTTTACGTTTTTTTTTCTCTTGCTGGTTTCAGCAGTAGTCTCCCTGGGTGAAGCGCGCATTTCTGCAGCTCTCATCGGCGGGAAGGAATTGCAGTCGCCCGGAGACTGGATTAAAGAAGAGCAGATTAAAGTATATAAAGACCGGGTAGTTATTGATATAAATGACGCTTCCTGGGCAGGATTTACAGATACAAATTCCATGGACCCGTTTATTGACAAAAATACAAATGCCATTGAAATCTCGCCGAAAGATCCGCAGTCTATCAATGTTGGAGATGTTATTTCCTATCAGACGGAGAAAGGCGTAATCATCCACAGGGTTATTGACAAAGGAAGGGACAAATTGGGCGTATATTATCTGGTTAAAGGCGACAATAACAATTTTAGCGACCCGTTTAAAGTCCGCTTTGAGAATGTTAAAGGGGTTGTTGTAGCGGTGATTTACTGATAAGAAGAAGTATAAATGCCTATTGAAAAAAACTTTTTTATTTTTCAAATTGATAGAAGCGAGCTAATTGTTCTGGAGTTAAGATTAAGCAAGAAACATAAAGACCAAAAGATTTAAATAAAAGGTACTATTTTTAGAACATATGGTACTAAAATTAGAACAAATTTTAGGAAGTAAGAATAGTTTAGCTGTTTTAAGATATTTGGTTCTTCACTCCTATTTATCTTACGGGATAACGGAACTTTCAGAGATTCTAAACATTTCCAAAAGTAATGTGTTAAGGATTTTAAAAGTTTTTGAAAACGAAAAAATAATTATCATTCAAAAGAGTGGCAGGAAGAAATTAATAAGAATTAATTCCGAATTAAAATTAATAGAAAATTTATGGAAGATTTTCATGGTGGAAAAGCAGATGAACCTTCAAGCTGAATTTAAGAATATTATTGAACTCTTTTATGAAGAGATTAAAAAAGAAACCGAGGTTTTTATTCTCTTTGGTTCTGTGGCTCAAGGTTTGGCCAAAAGAGACAGTGATATTGATCTTCTGGTGGTTGGAAAAAAAAGACTACCCGGTCCAAGATTTAAGTTTCCTTTTAGATTTGAGATTCATAACTATACTTGGGAAGAATTGGAAGAAAAAAAAGATTTTGTAGTTTTGGACGCTTTAATCAACGGTATTGTCTATAAAGGGGATCTTTTTGGGATAATCAAAGAAATTAAATATTTCCCGAAGAGTTATTTGATTTACCGGCTGAGCAAAATAAAAGGATTTTTATCCAAAGCAGAATCTTTATCGGGGAAGGCTAAGGAATATTACCAGGATTTGGCTAGGATTAGTTTGGGGGAAGTTACGGCTTTGATGGAGAAGAAAACAATTATTCCCAAAAGAAAAATAAAAGTAATAATAAAAAATAGAAAAATAAAAGAACTAGAAGAAATGATTGCCAAGGAAGGGGAAAAAATATGGTTAGTTTAGATTTAAAAAGAGCAAAAGATCTACTAAGATCATCAGAAGGTTTACTAGAAAGGGAAGATTTAGCTGGCGTCGCCGGGTTGGCTTATCAAGCTTTAGAATCTGGCATTGTTGCTTTAACAAAGAGCAAAAAAGAAAAAGACAAACCAGAACATGTTTATAGGAGAAAAAAAATTGAAGAATTGATCAATATCTCTCAAAAAATAATTCAAAAAATCTGGGAAGCCAGGAACATTGATTTTTATGGAAATGTTCGATTTGGTGAAGAAGCAAAAGAATTAACGAGAGAAGAAGCAGGAGAAGCCTTAAATACAGTAAAAGAAATCATCCAAAAACGAGTTAATTTGCAAACACACTCCTTCACAAATTCCAATCATTAAATATGTGCATCAGAATGAACATAAAATTTATAAATAAGTACATTCTAATGTACATAAAATGGAAAAAGCCAAACTTGAAGAATTTAACCCTTGGTGGATAAGCGGAAGAGTAGATGAAGAGCTGGCGCTGCCTTACCGAAGGCAAGTTTTCTTTGAAGTGGAAAAAAGTATGAATAAGCGGTTTATACTTGCTTTAGTTGGCCTGAGAAGGACGGGCAAAACCACAATTCTTTACCAGCTTATCCAGAAGCTTTTGGAGGAAAAGGTTAGTGCGGAGAGTATTGTTTTTTTTTCCTTTGATGAAACTTCAATAAAACTAAATGAAGTAATTAGAGCATACCAGGAAATACACAGCAAAGAATTAAGGGAAGAGAGAATTTATTTTTTTCTTGACGAAATACAAAAATGCGGAAATTGGGAAAATGAGCTGAAAAAGTATTACGACCTTTATCCAAGAATCAAATTCGTAGTTAGCGGCTCGGAGTCTTTGTTCATTAAGAAAAGAAGCAAGGAGACCTTAGCAGGAAGATTATTTGAATTCCGTGTAGAGCCGTTTAGATTCAAGGAGTACTTGGAAATCGGGGGCGTGGGGAGAAGCGATTTCAAATATGAAACAAAAATTAACCCTCTGTTTATAAATTTTATAAAAAAGGGTGGTTTTCCTGAAGTTTTTTTGCTGGAATCCGAAAAGGAATTTAAAGAGTATATCCGCTCTTTAGTAGTAGATAAAATAGTTTTTAAGGACATACCCCAGCTATTTAAAATAGATGAGCCTCAATTTCTAGCCGTGCTTCTTGAGCTTATTTGCTCAAATCCGGGAATGTACGTTGATTATCAGTCGCTCAGCAAGCAGTTCGGCAAGGACAGAAGGGTTATTAAGAATTACATCTTTTATTTGCAGGAAAGTTTTTTGATACGGCTGTTGGGAAATTACAGAAAAAGCAGTTTTTCGGCATTAAGGAAAATAAAGAAGGCTTACCCTGCTGATAATGCTTTAATCTCTCTATACAAAGCAGGGATTGACGAATCTTTTTTCGGAAAGATGGTAGAAAATGCTCTTATCAATCAAATTAATGCCGATACTTTTTGGAAAAACAGGGGGGAAATTGATGCTGTAAAAGACAACTTTCCGATAGAAGTGAAATATCAGGAAAAAATAAATTCTGAAGATTTTGCAGTTTTGAGGGAATTCATGAAGAAATTTAATATAAGTAAAGGTCTTATGATAACCAAAAAGGAAGAAGGGCAAAAAATATTTGCAGAAGGGAAAGTAAAAATGGTTCCGGCCTGGAAATATTTGCTTTCGTTATAATTTCGGCGACATGGTTAGCGATCCGTTTAAAGTCCGCTTTGAGAATGTTAAAGGGGTTGTTGTAGCGGTGATTTATTGAGTTGAATTTATCTTTTTGAAGTTCCATTTTCTAAGCAAATTTTCACAAAATAATCATTAAATATATAAAACCATTAATCATTCTCTGCCTAAAGAGGTGCATGGATGATTGATTTTACGCTCTTGCAGAACTTTTTGATTGCTTTAGCCTTAGGCGCCCTTATCGGCTTAGAAAGAGAATATGCACGGCACAAAGGAAGGGGACACGATTATGCCGGTATCCGCACCTTCCCTTTAATTGCCCTGTTTGGTGCCCTTTCTGCCTATTTAAGCCAGCACCTCAATCCCTGGATAATAGTCGTAGGCATTGCGCTGGTAGGATTGATTATTGTTGTTTTTTATTTTGCAGAAACCCGCGGAAAGAAAAAATATCTTGGAGCTACTTCAGAAGTTACCGGCTTTCTGACGTTTTTCATCGGCGTGATTGCTTATTTTGGGGAATGGGGTTTGGCAGTATCGCTTACTGTTATAATTACAATAATCCTTTATTCACGCTCGGTTTTACACAGGTTTGCTGAACGCATTAAAAAAGAAGAGCTTTCCAGCACGATAAAGTTTGCCGTGATTGCTTTTGTCATCCTTCCTTTTCTTCCCAATGAAAATTACGGCCCTTACGGGCTGTTTAACCCTTTTATTACCTGGCTGATGGTCGTCTTCATTTCCGGAATAAGTTTTATTGGTTACATCCTGATGAAATGGTTTAGAGGAGGAGCTATTGAATTAACAGGTCTTTTAGGTGGAATTGTCAGCAGCACAGCTCTCTCTTTAAATTTTGCCGGACGGAGCAAGAAAGAGCCGGCTCTTTACAAAGCGTTAATTGTAGGAGTAGTCTTAGCCAACGGAGTTGCTTTTGTCCGTATCTTGGTAGAAGTGTTTGTGCTCAACAAGAGCCTTTTCGTAAAGATGCTTTTGCCCCTGGGCATCCTTGCTTTGCTCTGTGCAGCCTTTGCTTATGTCATCGCTAAAAAAGCAAAAAGTGCTCCCGGTAAAGTTGATCTTAAGTCTCCATTTACACTCCTTCCGGCAGTTAAGTTTGCTGCTTTTTTTGCTGTGATACTTGCATTAGTCAAAATTGCTGACATCTATTTGTCTTCTAAAGGTGTATACCTTGTCAGCATTGTTTCCGGTCTGGCTGAAGTGGATGCGATTACGGTATCTCTTTCCCAGCTGTCAAATGACGGACTTTCCGAGGTCATAGCCAGAAACGGGATTATCTTTGCTGCTTTGGCCAATGTAGCTGTCAAAGGGGGAATTGCTTATTTCCTTGGCGGGAAGCAGTTTGGCCGGATTGTGCTGACCTTTTCAGCTTTGCTTATTTTGGCTGGGTTAACGATAGTTTTGGTGCTGTAAAAATCTGAAGTATAATTAAATTAAAATTATATAAAATCAAAGAAAATAAGTTCAAGAAAAATTTCTACATCCAATTAATAAATTAATACCTAAAAATATTCAATCCTCGGCATCTCCCTTTTCTGCTCTTCTTTCTTTTTAGTCAAGTTCAGAAAAGAGCTGAAATCAGGGGCTTTGTCAGGCGCAGCATCAATCTTGTTCGTGGTTGGATCGCTAAACATATTCATCATTGCTGTTGTATCAGCAGAAGTATTTGCCGGAGTGTCTTCTTTCCTCTCTATAATGCTTGTCAACAAGTGCATAATCTTCTTTATATCTTCATAGCTGTCTTCTTTTGTGTCAATGGTAACTTTCATCTTCTCACCAACTGTAATGTAAAGGTTTAAGGTTTATAATTGTTGCGATGGTGTATAGTTATCTGTATTAATTTGGAAGTTGTAGGTTCAGAACCACCTCCTTTTGGGACCAGGCAAAAAATATAGCAAAGCGCACAAATATTTGAGCATGAACAGTGCGCTTTGCTTATTACGAACGAGCATCTATTCGCTCAATTATTTATGCGAGTGAGTATAGTTACTATCTGAAGAGTACTTACTCCCGTAATTATTCAGCTTTGTGAAGCAAAGTCGTCGTCTTGGCCAAGAGGTGAGCCACGGAGAGCCATTTACAGAAATACAGGTACGATTTCCTACGAAAACACTTTGCTTATATAGCGATAAACCAAGAAAGAAATCGTCGTGGCTCACAGACTAGGTTGCCGTCAGGCAACTTGGGAACAAAGTGACCCTAACGACTTTGCTGAACTTCAGGAAGCTGAATAATTACTTACTCTCTAAAAGTTTATAAATAATTATTCAGAAACGACTCCTCTCATGGTAAGCGAACCTTTTGAAGGATACTTTTCGGGCAACTATTTTGCAGAAGTTGAGGCACTATGGATTCCGTTTAAATTAAAAGAGTTAGGTTTAGCTCATCTCTTGGAAGAAGGTCCATTTGCAGATTTAGGCTGCGGAATAGGAACAGTCATCTCTGCTCATCTCTGCTCTTCAGAAAAGATTTCCAGATTTGTCTATGATAGGGATTGACCACAATCAATCTCATTTAGAAGATGCACGAACAAGAGTTACACCAGCAACTCGTTTGGTAAGAGCATCTCTTGAAGATATCCCTTTAGAAACTAGTTCCATTGCGATAGCTTTCAGTCACAAAATATATCAATTAGAGAATGAAAGAAAGTATCCTAAAATTGCCAGAGAAATTTATAGAATATTAAAACCCGGAGGGATATACTTTTCGGATGAAGACATGGAGAAGTATACTCATGCTTTTTTACAATGTGGTTTGATTGTTCTGGGAGCAGAAAACTCTACGTCGATATATCAAAAATAAGAAAAATTAAAAATTTTTCAATCGTAAATAAAGCTTTTCATACTTTATTTACAATAAAAAAAATTCTTTCCGCTCCTTGCGGTGCTGCTTTCTCACCACATACAAGATGGATAATAGATAACAGCGTACACCTTCTAAATCAGCCCTAACAAATAAAATATTGCCTGCAAAACTGCATAATCCTAAATATAAATTTATTTAAATGATTTGCTTTCTCGTAAACAAAAAATAAATGACCGAAGTTGCCGGGTTAAAAATAATTTAGTTTAAGAACGAATAATTTGGCCAAAAAATGAGCGATTTAGTCCAAATAGATTTTGCACCTCTGCGTGACGGGAATTTGGAGTACAGAGTTAGCAGTGAATTCACTCCCACTGTTCCGCTGAGGGAATATGTGGTTATTTCTGATAGGGAAGCAGGGGAATTGTACTTCTCCTGCCCAGAGAGAGGCAAAACTCTTGTCTTAGTTGTTGCCGGCGGACAAAAAGGAGATGAATCCAAGGGAAAGACCACTCAGAGAATTAAACAAACCGTTCCGGATATAAAATGGGCTTCAGCGGATACCAGCACTCATAATGCCGGAAAGAGTGTTCTTACTGCAAATGAAGAAGGAAAGGAAATTCGCTTAAGTCTGCGCTTGCTTCCGGCAACAGCAGTTGATTCGGACATGAAGAATTATGTTGGAAGGGGCACGCAGGTAAATCTGTTCAGTCTGGAGAAAGAAATTTCTGCTCTGCGGGAAAAAACAGGCCGAGGCAGGCTTGGCGAGAATTACCACGTTATGGTCGATCGTCATGTCAACCTGGTCGTTCCGCTAAACAGGGCTGATGATATTGTCTGCAAACCGGCCATGGCTTCAACAATTTCCGGGGCAACTTCTTCTTACAGGCAAGCTGCTGGGAAAAATGCTCCCACTCTTGAAGATGCACTTTATGACCCGTGTGCTTTTAGGGGATACGTTAACAGACAGATTGCTGAATTTAATGATTTCATAAAGCACGACTCAGAATTGGCTGCTTTAGGTATAACTGATATTAACACTTTAGGAAGGGTTTTATTAAAAGATCCACAAAAACTTAAAAAAGATAAACGGTTAGTGGTTTTGTCCAGGAAATTATGTCACCGGGAAAAAGCTTTTTTCCTTAGCGAAGATCCGCCCGGATATCTCTTAGGAGAATTTCGAAGAATTGCCAACAGCGGCCTGTTTTACTTCGGGGATTGCACTGCGGAGAGAAATAAGCATCTTGAGCAGGGAGAAGCAGGAATTTTGGAAGGAGTGCAGAGTGTACTTTTGTCTGGACCAATAAGATATAGTAAAAACAGGACTGCTGCGGGAACGCATACTGCACAGATTATTGCTAACGCCAATCTTGCTCCTGAGTTTGCCAATTACCGTCGTATTCTCGTCTTTAAAGACTTAAATACTTCTGTAGGGGGCAATAATAGAACTATGTCCGGTTTTATTGGACAGGATGCTTTAAGCAAGCTAT
Source organism: Nanobdellota archaeon (assembly GCA_040751885.1). Taxonomy (GTDB): domain Archaea; phylum Nanobdellota; class Nanobdellia; order Woesearchaeales; family GW2011-AR9; genus JBFMFP01. The sequence goes on along the minus strand of JBFMFP010000009.1, from coordinate 1,416 downwards.
ATGCTAAAGACCCCAAAACTGGAAAAGCCTTCTCCCTTGAGAAAACTGCAACATTAAAAAAATTTTTGAGAGACGAAGAAATTGCCCAGGCCTTTGCACAGGTTCATGAAGCGTTTTATCACGCTCTTAAAAGAGGATATTCGCTGAGTAATTCTAAAGTTCATTTGAAAGGCATTGATTGTAAATTCTCTTTAGCTGAAGCAAATGCCCTCTTATCGGCAGGTAAATTTGCGGAAACAGGCGAAGTTTCCGGAAGGGCAAGAATATGCCGCATGGATGACCTTGTGGAAACAGGAGTAGTTTATGGCCTAGAAAGAGACACTTTGCAGGTACGCAATGCTCTGGACAGGAGTTTGCAGATGAGGACGAAAGGTTTTGTTACTGCTTATGAAGTTGTTCGCCCTTATCCTGGGTATAATGTTGGGGATATTATCACTCCGGGCATGCCCTTACGCAGCGAGCATCTCACTGTTGAATCATGCATCCCCATTGTTGATGTAATAGATAGTTGGCCTTCATTAAACGCTGATGGAACAAATGAGCTTTATCCCGGGGCAAGACTGCATCCAAATTTATGTCGTTATTTAAGTTTGGTTTCCGGCGGAAGAACAGTAATTGCTGTAGGCGATAAGCCGGGACCGAAAGGGATGAAGTATATTAAGGAAGTGTAATATTAAAGATGTGTAAAATATATTAAAGAAACTGAATAAGTAAATGAAAACTGATTAAGTAGATGGAAATAAGAAAATATAAGTAGATGGAAACAAGAAAATGCCAAAAGTTTTAGCAAATGAAAACCGATTAAATAAATGGAAACAAGAAAATGCCAAAAGTTTTAGCAAATGAAAACCGATTAAATAAATGGAAACAAAAAAATGCCAAAAGTTTTAATCATCGGAAGTGGTGGAAGAGAGCATGCTTTAGGATGGAAGCTTGCTCAAAGTAAGCAAGTAGAAGAAATTATTTATGCTCCGGGTAATGCTGGAACAGCAGAAGAAAAGAAAGGAAGAAACCTTCCTATTGATGGAGCTAAGCCAAGTAATTTCCCGATTTTGTCGGATATTATTAGAGCAGAGCACATAGACTTAACCATTGTTGGTCCGGAAGCACCCTTAGTGGCAGGCATTGTAGATTACCTGGAAGCACAAGGTCAGAAGGTTTACGGTCCAACTGCAGCAGCGGCGCAATTAGAAGCTGACAAGGCTTTTTCCTACGAATTGATGAAGAAACTAGGGATTCCCCAGGCAAGATCAGTTTTTGTTGACAACCTTAGCGATGCTCAATCTGCGATCAAAAAATTAGCAACAAACTCGGGAGTTGTTCTTAAAGCAGCGGGATTAGCCAGCGGAAAGGGTGTTTTAGTGTGCAATTCTAAAGCGGAAGCTTTTGCAGGCCTTGAGGAACATATAAAGAAAT
>JBFMFP010000086.1:0-4685 GCA_040751885.1 Nanobdellota archaeon | reverse complement strand
TCCCTCCCCGCCAAAATGTGGCGGGGAGGGAGTGCCGAAAATGCACTGCATTTTCGGCGCCGAGAGGGGGAGAAAATTCCAGAACCCTTTGCAAATTAAAAAGTTGCAAAGGGTTTTACTTTTGAAGTAGAGTGGAGTATAATAAGGACAAGAAGGAGGCAATAACGATGAAAAAGAAGAATATAATTATAGGGGTGATTATTCTTGCCCTCATAATATTTTTCATAATTCTATCCAGTAGATGTGGCTATGTCCCTCCAGAGGATATTTTTAAGATACGTATAGCAAATCCCATCCCCGCAAATGTAACAATTCTTCAAGGCAGAGGTTATTATGCAGGGAGAGGAGGGCATTCTTTTATTGTCTTTACCGCAGACGAAGAAATTTTTAATAAACTCTCTAAAAATTATGAATCATTATTAGATTATTCTTCTGTACCAGTAAATATAATGGATTACATAAAGAAAGATATAAGGACTATACCAGGTTTAAAATGTTATCAGCAACAGCAAGGCGGAATGACATTATATATGTTTTGGGATAAAAGTGATAATAAAGTATATTTTTATGAAACTAATTAGCTAAGAGGGGGGGGTAATGAAGAAGATAATATTACTTTTAAGTTTAATATTTATTACTTCTTTTGCGTGGGCTGAGACTATTAAGCTTAAGTCTGGTAAGACAGTTGAAGGAAAAATTACTGAACGAACTGATGAGTATATAAAAGTTGATATTGTCGGTGTACCTATTTCAATTTTTACAGAAGAGATAGAAGGAATAGATGGTTATGATAATGAGTTTAAAGCAGTTACAAGAAATAAAATATCTGAAGAAGATTGGTATAAGAACGATGAATTTAAGATTAAAATAAAAATTCCTCAAGGATGGCAATTTTGTGATAAAGATACAAACCCTCAGGATTTTTTTGGTTTTTTATCTAGCCCCCAACTTATTCCACAAAGCATAGCAGTTTTTAGTGATGGAAAATTATCCAAGGCCTCTACCAGAGCTTATGTTCAATTTACTATATTCAAGGATAAGCCTCTATCTAATGAGGAGTTTGTTTTTATTAATTCAAAAAATGCAAAAAAAATGGAAGCGTCAAATCCTAATATAGAAATTGAAGAGCTTTATAATTCTATTGAATTAGATGGCAAGAAGTTTATTCGTTATATAGTACATTTTTCTCCGCCAGGAGAAGATGTAGAAACTTATGTTTATTACTATTTACTTAAAGGAGATTATTGGTATACAATTACTTACCAGACAGAGAAAAGCAAATACGCTCAATATAAGTATATTTTTTCTGATATGGTTGCAAGTATTAGCGTTGAAGAATTTAGCGAAGCTGAATTGTTATCGAAAAGTGGAGAATTTAAATTTTATGCAGGAAGTTTTGATGAAGCGATTGATAAATATGAAAAAGCTCTTGAAAAAGCAAATAACGCAGACTTCAAAGCTGAAATTTTATTGCAATTAAGTGCCGCATATTTAGAAATCGGTATTAAACAATACATAAGCCAGAAAGATGATAGCTATTACCAAAAGTCAATAGAATATGCTAATAAATGTTTAGATATACATCCCGAAAATGGGCAAGCACTAGCTAATATAGGCACTGTTTATATGAATATGAATTATAAGGAAAAAGCAGTTCATTATTTTAAACAAGCAGAGAAGTATGTAGATAAGAATTCTCCTGATGGCCAACGTTTATCTTTTCAACTTAGATTCCTTGAGGAAGCTCTTAGGCAAATAAAGCAAAAAGAAGATTCTCGGGAGTAAGTAGATAGTAAAGGAACAGTTAAGTAATGATAGCCAGTTATTTATACAGTTTTTCTACTCCTTCTGAGCGCAAAAAAGTTCTATAATCGTCTACGAAGGGGAGCCAAAATAAAAAAGCCTTACTATTTCAGATGGTAGGGCTTTTTTATTTTACATCGAATCCTAGCTCAAAATCAATCAAATATGATTTATCCAGGGATTTTGAGTTGCTTAGGATTCGATGGAAGGTTGAATCGATAAATCCGCATCCGAGGCGGGGCCCCAAACCATCCAATAGGTTTGGGGGCTATCGTAGTAGGGTAGGACAATAAAGCCGGGCACCTTTAGCAAAAGGAAGGATGGAAGATGGTTATAGACAAGCAGGAGTTAAACTCAACTTCGGCTTGATTATCAGTTGAAACTCTTGTATAAATAGCGCATTTAGCTTGCATAACGCCCTCCTTAGAGTTAAAATTAAGGCGAATATAGGAATTATATTCTATGTATTATGATACATAGTATTACAATACAAGTCAAGGAGAAGTATGCATCTTAAGAATCTATCAAAGATACGGAAAGAAAAAGAACTAACTCAAGAAGGATTAGCAAGAAAAGCTGATATTTCGTATCATACTCTTATAAAGTTGGAAAGCGGTGGAATTGAAAATCCTAAGATTGAAACCATTATTAAGTTATCTGATGCTCTGGGTATTAGTATTGATGAACTCGTAGGGAGAAAATAATGAATTGTAAGTTTAAGGAGAGTGTAGATAGAGCCATCAAATTATTAGAAACACCGCCAGATTATACCGATTACGTTGTATTTAAAATAAAACCTACCGTGGGCGGTTGTTGTTGTTTTCATTGTTGGCCACATACCTGGAAGGATGTTAACCAATTTATAATCCCTTGTGGTCCTCTTGAGGACGAAGGTGATGTACTAATTGATAAAGATGTGGATAAATTTGTTCTTGAATGTCATGAAAGTGGGCCTGAAATTGTTGTATATATGGGAGTAGTTACAGCGTCAATTCTTCTTGTAAAATCGATAATCGAACTAATTACAGTATTGTTAAAGCGTACAGAAAAAGAAGACAAAAAGAAAAAAACAGATTTTGGAGTATTTTATTATCTACGGACTAAAGATGGGATAGAAGAAAAGAAACTGTTGGAAATCAATTTACCTCTGGGTGAAAAAGCCATTAAGAATTTACACAATAAGATTAGAAAAATTATTAATAAGAAATAGGGCTAGATAATATGCCAAAATGGTACTTTGGTAGTATTCTTAACCTACCCGAAGATTTAGTTAAATCGCAGGATCAATGGATATTCCAATGGAAAAGAGTACAACGATATTATGAAAGGGCGAATAAGCTTAGAAAAAAGTATGAATATCAAGAGCTATCAGATTATGATATAGATGATATAATCTCTTTTTTTATGAGTGCATTTCATCTAAAAGAATGGATAAAAGAATCTCATAAAGGATTAGTTAAAGATTTAGAACAATTATTTAAGAAATTTGAGATGGGTTGTTGTAAGGATATTGCGAATGGATTTAAGCACAAAAAATTATCGAGGCCTTCTATTGAAGCGGATTTTAATTTACTTCGTGAATATGATTATGATGCTGAAGCTATAGGAAGAAATCCTATTAGAGATCAAATCGCCTTTTGGGATGAAAATATTCAGGACATCCGGAAATGGGATATATTTGAACTTGTAGATATTGTTTATGAACACTGGCAAAAATTCATTGCCGAAAAGTTAAAAAAATCCTTAAATATGGCAAAATCCCCAGCGCTTAACAAAAAAATATATTAAGAATAATCCATCCAAATAAATCCCTTTCTTTAGAAAAGTTAAAAATCCAAGATTTCTCAAATAAGTATATTTTCTTGTGAATAAGAACGTGCAAGATCGAAGCAAAGAAACTTGTTATTGTTGCGAAGCAATAGCAAATAGCAGGGAACATATTCCTCCCCAATGTATTTTTGAGAAACCACGCCCAACAAACTTAATTACTGTTCCAAGCTGTGATAGACATAATTCAGAAAAATCAAAAGATGATGAATACTTTAGATGGTTTATAACATCTGCTAGCAGTGAAAATAAAAAAGCAGAGCGTCTTATCACTACTAAAGTTATTAAAGGATTCAAAAGACGCCCCGCTTTGTTAAGCAAAATTTGGCAAGGTGCGATAAAAAATATTCCTATTTATTCAGAAGGAGGAATTTATTTAGGAAACAGGCCTGGTTTTAAATTTGATAATAAGAGAATCCAAAATATTTTAAACCAAATTTGCAAAGGTTTATTTTATTATCATTTTAATAAAAAATTTTCTAATAATTATACTTTTAAGGATTTTGTTATCTACCCTAAAATAAATGACGATCTAAAAAAGACATTTGGTTCACTTAAGCTTTACGACATCGGTGATGGGAGCGTATTTAGTTATCGATTTATGGTATGTTCAGAAGATTCAAATATTATTCTATGGTTCTTAATGTTTTTTAATTATTTTCTTATAATATGTATGAGTGAGCATAGTGAATTCATTATATGCAAATAAATAATCTTGCTTCGTAAGATTAAAAATCCCGCCCCTCTTTTAAATGTTCAGGCTTGCGGCTGCCCCCACCCAGCCGCAAGCCCCGAAGTTGCCGAAAATTTTTTGTCCCAAAAACATAAAGGAGTTACTCCTAGGAGTAACTCCTTTATCAACGATGGCTCCCCTTGGTTTAACTCTCAAACTTTCCCTATAATTATACCTAATACAATCCACGGATCTAAGAAGAAAGATTTATAGGCACCGCGCCCTTGGGGGCGCTCCCGTATCTCTCTTGCACCAGTCGCCCCGCTTGGGAGCGGGGCTCCTTTGGCGCTCGCTTGGCCGCTCGCTTCGTGGTAATGCAGTA
>JBFMFP010000085.1:0-4815 GCA_040751885.1 Nanobdellota archaeon | reverse complement strand
GATAACTGGTGAAAATATTGAAGCTACTTTGCAAAAGTTAGAGAATGAAGGAAAGACGGCCATGGTTATTGCCATAGAGGAAAGAGTGGCGGGAATCATTGCTGTTGCTGATACTCTCAAAGATTATTCTAAAAGAGCAGTAGAGCAATTACATGAGTTAGGTAAAGAAGTGGTCATGATTACTGGAGATAATGAAAGAACCGGAAAAGCTATGGCTAAACAGTTAAGTATTGACAAAGTTCTGGCAGAAGTATTGCCTGCTGATAAGGCTAAAGAGATTAAGAAACTGCAGCAAGAGGGTAAGAAAGTGGCTATGGTTGGGGATGGTATTAATGACGCTCCGGCTCTTGCTCAGGCAGATATTGGGATAGCGATTGGTTCTGGGACAGATGTAGCTATTGAATCTGGTGATATTGTGTTGATAAAGGAAGATTTACAGGATGTGGTGAGAGCTATGGATTTAAGTAGATATACAATGAGAAAGATTAAACAGAATTTGTTCTGGGCTTTTTTCTATAATAGTGCAGGAATTCCTATTGCTGCTGGAATATTATATCCCTTTACTGGTTGGTTGTTGAATCCGATGATTGCCGGAGCAGCGATGGCCTTTAGCTCTGTATCTGTAGTAAGTAATTCTTTGTTGATGAAAAAGTGGAAGCCGAAAATTTGATAGTTAGCGAATATTAATTTTTGTTGAAAAAGAAGTAAAAAACAGCGACCCCCATTTACTCAAAGTAAGCAAAAATTTGGACGTAATGAAATGAAGTCGTTTATACCGCGTTAGAATTAGTCCCGAAGGGATTAGTTAGTTTCTCCGTTTTATTTGTATAAACGAAGGTGTCAATGTTTAGAATTTTCGATAGGAACGTATCTTTAAAGACGACAAAAAAATTTCACTTAACATCGGGCCTGTTATGTGCCCCGAACGGAACGAAGTGGAGTGAGAGTGCAACGTGGTTCGACGAACGAAGTGAGGAGAAAGTCGGGCGAAGGCGCCATATCTATCGGGCAAGAATTAAACCGCCTAAGAAATCATGAGTAAAGACAACTTCATTTTTGAACAGGATTTTTTCATGACCCTCAAATTTGGTAATGTCCCCATTCCATTCGCAGACATATTTCCAATCTCCATCTGCGAATTGTTTTGGACCGCGAGGTTGGAAACCCTCTTGTTTTTCACCAGCAGATAAAGCCTTTTTGAGAAAATCAAAAGTTTCATGAGCAAATTTAGTATCATCTTGGAATTTTGCAGTCATTCCGCCGCCATAAATTTGTGTCCAAAAAGGCTTTTGATTATGCCAGACAACCTCGCGTCCCCATGATTGAAAAAATCCTGTGTAGCTGTCTTTGTAATACCAGCCGCCCTCTTTGAACTCTAATTCTTTGAAGCCAGCTTCTTCTGGATCAACTTCTTGACCGCCACCAGCATAAGTATTGAGGGCGGCTTTTCCAAGAAAGCGGTTTAATTCTTGCAGTAATTTTTTGTCCATAAGTTTATTATTGATAAGAAAGTTATAAACTTTGTGTTTGTAGGATAGTGTTTAATCTTCGGCATATTTAAATATAAGTCTTGTTTTCCATCTTTTGGTGATAGATATGAGAATATCTTGTATTTTTTGTAAATCAAACGAAAAAATTGTAAAAGCTGGCTTTCGTGATAACGATAGCGGCAAAAAACAGCGGTTTATCTGTAGAAAATGCAACCACACTTTTGTTCCAAATGATGGCTTTTGGAAAATGAAACATAAACCAGAAGTGATTGCGGAAGCAATTAGCTGCCGAAAAAGAGGGATGCCCTATCAAGAGGTAAGCAAACATTTTAGAGAATATGATAAAGCAGACATCTGTCCAGCGACGGCATATAACTGGGTTCAGAAATATGGGAGAGTTCTTCGAAATTTTAACCTGAAACAGATCCCAAAATTGAGCGGAAAGATAAATTTGGACGAATTTGTTTCGCACTTTAAAAAAAGAAGCTCTACCGGTGGGTAAGCAAAGACCGGAAGACAAAATATAGGATTAATGCTTTCTCGTCGAGAAAACATACCTATCGTGACGGTCCAAAGAAAGTATACGCTGATATGAAGAAACGGTTTTACAATCAATTTCTGGAAGCCAAAAGAAGAGGAAAAAAGTTTAATTTTACTTCCGATATGTTAGCACACTACAAAAAGGGACACACTAAATTTTTTTACAATGTGGCAACATTAACTCATGGCGTGCCTATCAAATGCAGGAAATACGGATTGAAACGGAACAATAATTGTATCGAAAGGGATCACCAGTACAGCAGAAAATTAGAGAAAAATTCGCGGGGAAATAAAGAGATAGATGGTATCTCTTCTTTGTATGATGTGGGAGATGCCTACTACAATTTTATTGACAAACAAAGACTAATGAAAAAGTGTAGGAAAACAAAAAAGTGGATACCAAAAGAAAAAACTTGGAGAACACCAGCAGAAAGAGCAATGATAAAATTAGAATTGGGAGAGAGATTTCAGCTGTTGACAATGATTAAACAGGTGTATGCCGAAGATTAAAAAGAATCCTTTAAATGACATCTCTCCTCAAGAGACCGTATTTGATTTATTTAATATAGGAGACTTGCCGGCAAAAGCAGTAGTTGTGAGTGCTAAAGAAGTAAGTGATGTTCTTTTCTTGCAGAAATATAGCCCGGTTTCAATAGGCAATTTAGCAAGTGGAGAGACGGGAACAATTCATCTGCGAGTTTTGCCAAAAGAAGAGGCAAAAGATATTACTTTGTTAATATCATATACAGATTCATCAGATGTACGAACAAATATCGAAAAGATTATTCCAGTAAGCAGGAATGACCTAGAAGCATTATGCCCCCCTAGCAAAGACCTATCTTATTTGCTATTGATATATGGTGCTATCGGATTTTTGTGCGGCGCATTTCTTATTGTACTGGCAGTTTTACTAGTGCACCGGCATAAGACAAAAAGAAGAAAATAGGGATCACGATGGCCTCAAAAAATAAACAAGAATCTGCAATAGGGCATTTCAAAGAAGATATCCAAAAAGAAGAATTGTTACTTCAAAAAGAAATAAAGGAGGAAGAAGCTGGATTAAAGTGGTTTTTCAAAAGCCATTCATTTCGTATTCTTCTTACGTTAATACTTTTTGCCGCGCTTCTATTTGGTGTTTATTATTTAGCGGTGCAAGAAGGCCGGATTTATGTTGAAGATGCCCAGATTACTGCGCCGGTGATTAAGCTCTCTTCACAACAATCAGGCATCTTAGAGAAGGTTTATGTAAGAGAAGGAGATGATATACCTGCTAACACTGTTGTTGCCAGGGTAGGTGGGACAGCAATAAAATCAAAGATTGCAGGAATTGTCATCAATGTGCAAAACACGCCTGGACAATATGTAACCCCCCAGAACAGTATCGTAGAAATGATTGATCCTAATGAACTAAGAGTTGTAGGAAGAGTGCAAGAAGATAAAGGATTAGCTGAAATTAAGAAAGGCCAGAGAGTAATCTTTACCGCTGATGCTTTTGCCTCAAAAGAATATGTAGGGGTTGTTAACGCAATTAGCCCAGCAGCAAGAAGCGGAGATCTTGTTTTCAGCATTTCTGACAAAAGGCAAGAGCAGGAATTTGATGTAAGCGTAAGATATCTTGTTTCTTCACATCCCGAATTGCAACAGGGCATGTCAGCAAAGATGTGGATTTACAAGTAAGTGAGGAGCAAAAATGGATGCTTCTAAACTACGATGGTGGGTGTTGTTTACTGTCATTATTGGTACATTTCTTGGAAGATTAGACCAGACAATTGTTAATCTTGCCCTCCCATCAATTATTGATGATTTTAGCATAACTGTCGCTGCAGCCGGATGGATAGCTACCGCATACATCATCGCAAATGCAGTGTTTGTACCTGTATGGGGAAAATTAGGAGACAGATTAGGAAGGAAAAAGATTTACCTGCTGGGCTTCTCGATATTTATTTTTGGTTCTCTTCTTGCGGGAATAGCATGGAATCTTCAATCGATGATCGTGTTTAGGATCATACAAGCTATCGCCGGTTCCGCAGATTATCCAACAGCCATGGCCATTATAGCGGTAACATTTAAGGAAGGGACAGAGAGAGCACAAGCTTTGGGCATCTGGTCAGCTTCATTTGCGGCTGCAGTAGTTTTTGGTCCATTAATTGGGGGGCCATTAATCGATCTTTTTGGATGGCGTTCTGTTTTTCTGATAAATCTTCCAATAGGATTGTTGGGAATTGTTATGGCTCTTACGTTCATTCATGAATCAAAAGAAAACACAACAACTCAGCAAAAATTTGATTTATGGGGAGCCTTGACTCTGGGTGTTGTACTCTCCTCATTAGTATTTGTTTTGGAAAAAGGTTCAGGGTGGGGATGGATTTCAGAAAAGAGTATTTTAGCATATGTGATTATTTTAGTTTTTAGTTTTATCTTTTATTTTATTGAGAAAAGCCAACCAGATCCAATTGTTGATTTTAAATTTTTTAAAAACACAATTTTTGTAGGCACATTATTCAATAACTTTATAGTATTTATGGGTATGATGGGGGGAGTTTTTTTGATTCCGATCTTTGCTCAGACATTTCTCGGCTATGATGCAACACTTACTGGTTACCTGTTTATCCCAATGGCTTTTTTCATGATGATTGGTGCCCAGATGGGGGGGAGAATCAGATCCTTACCCATAAGTTCTACCTTGCTCTAATCACAAGATAGGCTTTCCGACCGAGATATTCTTTGGGGCAATCTACCTTTGCTCCTGTACCAAACTTTGTTACCGTCTTCTCGATAATAATCT
>JBFMFP010000084.1:0-4841 GCA_040751885.1 Nanobdellota archaeon | reverse complement strand
TTACATTCCAAAGACAATAGAATAGAAAGCCACGTTTACACTTGCATTATTGCATTACAACTTTATCAGATTCTCAGAAAAAGGTTAAAAGATGCAAACTCGGAGATGTCTGCCCAGGAAGTGTTGGATGAATTGTCTGAGATATCTTGTTATTATACTAAGATTGCAGGTAAAGAAGAGGCAATTAGGCATATAAATGACTTAACGGATATTCAAAAGAAGTTACTTAAGTCGCTGAATGTTCAAATTCTCAAATAAAAATTACAGGTTTTTCTTCCGAACTGTCGAATGTGGGTTGTATATAAAGAAGCGTGAAAGTGTTTCCTGAAAATTTCAAACAGTAACATTTATTTATTAGAGAATAATTTCCAGAGCTATACAGCAGAAATGCCCCCGGAAATGCTCCTTGTATAAATCCAGCAAGGTTACAGTTCATGATGGGAGGCTTTTCTTTTGTCGAAAAGTGTTGAAAACGAGAAAATTGAAAATAATTTTCTCAAGTTTAAAAGTATTACATACTTTATAAACAATGGAAAAAAAAGTGTATTGTGTTGTGTATTGTGTTTATCGTTTTTAGTCCTTATACTATTTGGTTGTGCGGAACAAATATCCGATGAAGAGCTGGAGAAAGAAATGAGAAATATGTCTGACAAAGAATTAGGTGTTGTTATAAAGCAAACTGAAAGTGGGGAAAAACCAATGGCAGGACAGGCAATTGCCAAAGTACCCAGCGATAAGGCTGCTAAAATAGCCTATAAAATAATGTATGAAAGGGAAAAGTCAGCGTTTGAAGAATTTAATAAGAAGTATCTTGAAGGTGAACTTCTGCCTTCCTTGGGAAAAGCAAGACCCGAATGCGGGAATAAAATCTGCGAGAAAAATAAAGGAGAGTCTTTCTCAGGCTGTCCTTTGGGTTGTCCGCAAGAAGAGAAGTGAATGAATTTAAAATGGTCCGCACCCTTGCCGGGAGGAATCCACAGTACTTTGAAGCGATTTTGCAGCTAAGGGAATGCTCTCCGGCTGCAGTCAACTTTGCAGAGAAAGAAATGGGGGCAAAAAAAATCCCTCTGGCCAAAAAAGTTACGGTAAAAAACGGCTTTGATTATTACCTTGCCGACAAAGATTTTACCAAAGCATTGGGAAAAAAGCTGCAGGAACAGTTTGGCGGAGAGTTAAACACCACTGCCAGCATTTTCGGCAGGAAGGACGGAAAGGACTTATACCGCCTGACCATTCTCTTCAGAGGCATTTCCTTCAAGAAAGGCGATTTTGTTGAATACAAAGGAGAAAACTATAAAGTGGTTCTTGTCGGCAGGGATATTTTGCTGCAGGACGTAAAGACGGGAGGGAAAGTGCATGTCTGGTATAAGGATATTAAAAGGAAGTAGAGCTAATAAAAGAAAATAGAATTAATAAAAGGAAATAGAGTTAATAAAAGAAAATAGAATTAATAAAAGAAAATAGAGTTAATCCCTTCTTCTCCTCTCCCTATACTCTCCAACAATCTTTTCAATCAGGCTGTTATCGTCAATTTTCAGTTTGTCTCTGTCAATGAGTGCAAAATATTCGTTTTCCAGATAAATGTCTTCTGCAGAAATAACTGTCGCCTGAAAATGCTCTTTGATTTTTTTGGAGATTTTACTTGCACTAATGACTTTTATTCCTTTTCCATGCAGCTCTCCGATGACTTTCTCAGAAAAAACGTTGGTATTCTCAACAAACAAAAAATCATTTTCACCAATGTTAAGTATTTCACTCCGACCAGAAAACTCCTCATAACTTAATGTCTTTAATTTTTTCAGCAGCAGGCATTTCTGTGTTTCCCCAATGAAACAGAAGAGGGAATTTATTTTTCCATTTAAACTTTCTATTTTTTTATCCTGCTTTTCAATCTCGCTGTTCTGCAGATGCATCCTGTTCTCTTTGAATTTAAGCAGCGTGTCTATCCTCTGGTTGAAATTGGAAGATTTTTTATCCAGCAGCAGGTTCGTTCTTCTTACCAGCTTCATCTCCAGGTTAAGCTCTTTTATTTTCCTCTCCAGATGCTCTTTTTCTTTTTTCAATGTACTGAATTTTTCATAGAGAGCAAGAAAATTTTTCTTAGTTATCCTATTTTCAGCCACAGCTTCTTTGATGATTTTGTTTTCATCATTGTTCTCCCGGGTAAGAATCTCCCTGATGACATGAAAATTTAAATCTTCCAGCAGCGCGAGCCGGGCAAATTCATCCCTTTTTTCCTGCAGGCTGCTATATTCAATAAAACGGTTTATTTTCTCCAGCTTGGGCAGATATTTTTTGTAGGCGAATAATGCTGCGGAAAGGGCGTCCTGCTCGTGCTCGCTTTTAAGTGTCTGCATTCCGCCGGTTAAAATTCTTTTTTCTTCTTTTTTCAAATCTTCGTCAGGAATTACCAGCCTTGCCCCAACTTTGCGCGAGAATTCCCCGACGAAAGAAGGCACTTTGGCTTTGTCCGTGCTGACAATCACGGGCAGGCAGAATTCTGTGAGCTGTTCTATAACTTCAGACAGGGGCATTTCTTTGGCAGAATTGGTTTTAATGAGCTTTCCCCGTAAATCAACTGCTGCATAAGCGGATGTAGTTCCGGGATCAAGGCCGATAATGGCTAATTGTTTCAATTTTTTTAGAGGTATGCTTTTAATTTAGCTTTTTGTTTTTCAAAGATTTCGCTTCTGTTTCCTCTGAACAGATCTCCCATCATTTTGAGCTTGTGATTTATTAATTCTTTAAAAAGATTGTGCAAAGAAATCTTTGTGGGCTCGTTGGGAAATCCCGAAATCTTCGGAGCTTTTTTCACAGTAACATTTATATTCACTAAATTAATTCAGGTTACCTATGAAGAGAATTTGGTGTTATGTTTTTGCGGTTCTTGCCATATCTTTAATTTTTGCCTCCCCAGCTCTGGCTGCAAACACCCCGCCTTATCACTTGAAGCTTCTTGCTGTGCAGGAGCAGAACGAAACCTATGTAGGAAGCGATGCTGATCTTTACCTTGAGCTGAAAGAGGGTTCGGGGCGGGTTTTTTTGGAGACGTTCCCGCTGACAAAGATGGACACGCAGGTTTCCACGCGGTTTGCCAAGGAGATTGCCTGCAGCCATTTCCGTCTTGACTGCGATAAGTACGATTTTATCTATACAATCAAAGCAAAGTCAAGCATTGTCGGCGGGCCAAGTGCAGGTGCAGCCACTGCCGCATTAACGACGATAGCGGTTTTGGATTTAAAGCATGATGAGGCTGTTACAGTTACCGGAACAATCAACTCCGGAGCAATAGTTGGTCCCGTCGGCGGAGTTAAGGAAAAGCTGGAAGCTGCTTCCAAGATCGGGCTGAAAAAAGTGCTCGTGGCCAAAGGCGGGGCAAAGATGTCCGGGGCTGTCGGTATTGTTGCCGGGGAGGATTCTGGGATAGGCAATACAACTGACGGTTCGGCAGCAAACGATGCAAACAATTCTACTGCAAGCAAGCCTTCGGCAGATATCCTGCAAAGCGATTTGATAAAATTTGCCCGGGATAATTTGAGCCTGGAAGCTGTTGAAGTCATAGATCTTGATGAAGTTATTTTCCATCTCAGCGGCGTGAGTTTGAATCGTAAGAACATAACTGTGGAGGAAAGCCCGGAATACAGAAGGATAATGGACGGGTTGCGCAGTCTGCTCTGCAGCCGGACTGACGAACTGGATAATGAGTTACGCAGTTACGGTAAACCTAACAAGACCATCATGGAAAAAGTGGGTGAAAAGAGAAAGTACGCTGACAATGCCACGCTTAACGGGGATTATTATTCTGCAGCCAGCTACTGCTTTGGTGCAAATATCCTTCTGAAGACAGAATACTACCGCGGTGCCAATCCTCTGGAATTAAGAAACTCGTTTTTTGTCCTGGAAAGGAAAGTTAATGCTTTAGAGCAGAAGCTTAATGAAGAAAGTATAGAAACCATATCTGACTTGCAGACGCTGATAATCATCAAAGAGCGCCTGCAGGATGTTCGTGAGCAGATAGAGAAATACAAAAGCAGCGGGGGGAGCAGCAAAGAAGTGGATGCTGCTGCCCTGCTTGCTTACTCTGAAGAAAGATATTACTCAGCATTGTCCTGGATGCAGTTTTTTTCCATGGGCGGCAAGAAACTGGTCTTTGGTGCGGAAGAGCTTAAGGCTTCCTGTATGGAAAAGATGTCTGAAGCGCAGGAAAGGGAGCAGTATGCGAGCATTTTCATCGGCGATTTCAATACGCAGGGCATCAAAGAAGAGATTCAGAAAGCCAATGATGCTTTGGCTAAGGAAGATTTTGAATTGTGCCTGATTCAATCCATCCAGGCAAAGGGGGAAGCCAATGCCGTGTTAAGCTCTTTGGGGTTAAGCGAAGAGTCGTTCAATGATTTCTTTGAGAGCAAAAGCAGGGCTGTGCAAAGGGTCATCGCTGAGAATACTGCGGAAGGAAAATTTCCTATTTTGGGATACTCTTACTATCAGTACGCCAATTCTCTGAAAGAGCAGGAAAAAATCAATGCGCTAATATATTTGGAGTATGCGCTGGAATTGAGTGATTTAGGCAATTATTTCCCTGAAGAGAAAAAAGCTGCAGAAGCAGCTAAAGAGATCTTTTTATCTTCATCCAAAAAACTTGCTGACGAATATTTGGGTAAATTGCTGGTGAAAGAAGAATGGATTCCGCCGGCAGAAGGTTTCCTTGCCGGAGTTGTCTTGACGCTGCTGGCTATGTTCCTCTTCAGGAAGATGCACGGAAGAAAGCCTAATGTACAGTGCGTGAGAAGATGAACTTTTGTCAAGTCAAAGAGCATTCTTTCTAAAGAATATGATTAGAA
>JBFMFP010000083.1:0-5000 GCA_040751885.1 Nanobdellota archaeon | reverse complement strand
GTGTAACTAAAACTAACGGAACTCCCCCTTTTCTGAACTACCGGAACTAAAAACTACCTGTGTTAATCGGCGCCAGTCTCTCTGCACGGTCACAAAAAACTTGCTCCGTTTCACTCCACACCCCGCTGCGCTCTCCCTTCGCTTCGCTACGGTCGGGGGATTTAACAGCAACTTTACGGAAAGTCCCTCAGCTCGGGACATTTCCCAAATTTTTTCTCCAACTCTGTTCCGCAAAAATTTTGTGGGTTGCCTCAAAATTTTTGCTCCACGAGGGAGAAAAAACTTCGTAAAGTTGCGACGTTAACTTCAATTTTTTGCCACCTTTACTACTCTTGCGCTCACGCTAAACTTCAACAACTTTACGAGATTGGCACCTATGCTAACGGACGTAACAACGGTAGAACTATAGACGAGGAGGGGCGTTATTAAATTTTTAGGTCATACAATTTATGAGTATGATAACCTGCATAATAGCCATTTGATTCTTGTACTAAAACAAATCTTGCTCTCCTAAAAACATCCGAATTTCTTAAAACATCACTTGCGCTATCGCCTGCTATACCATAAATAGTTCTTGAAGCTGCCATGCCGGGCATAGCTTGCCCAACTACTTCCCCTTGAGAATTAAGAACGGAAATATTAGTGACCATTAACATTGCTCTAACTTCAAGTGCTTCTCTGCTTTTCCCTTGAATATATTGAAAATCACAAACATAAGCACGCGGTGTTTCCTGTTCACACCTTCTTCTTACTCTTTCAATTGTTTTATTAACTCTGGAATCTAAGCTCATTTTATTTACTCCCTTCTTGTTCTATTATATCTTACATCAATTCTGGGAGTTACATAATACCCTTCCCTTCCTTCTGGATTAATAGCTATTCTTAAAAATGGTTCTGGAACCAATCTTTCCATATCTCTTCTTACTTCAGGTGCAATTCTAGAACGAGCAACTACAATTTTATCAAAAGTGCTCTCCCCTGTTAAATATAATTTTAAGTTATCTAAATAAGTAAATTGGTTCCCTACATCTACCCTAATTGCACGATTTCTCAACGGGTTAACATCATCAACATTTAGTACTCTTTCCACACCAAAATCAACTATTCCAACCAACCCTTTACCATCAATTCTATCAACTACAAAAACATCCCAAAATGTTGGCTCATAGTGCTCTCTATAAAGAGGATCTTTTGGAAAAGCAGTATGAATTAGATTTTTTATGCCTTCTTTTGGTGTTTGGGGAACTGATAAAGATAACTCTGTTTTAAACCCAAACAACCTATCTAATTCCCTGTCTGCTAATAAGTATGTAAGTTTCATTTTTTACGGAAAACCTCCAAAGTTTCCTGTATTCAATAATCGCTGGGCGTCAAGTCGAGCAGATTCAGCAAGTACTTTCTGGGCATAGGCGTAATCCAACTCAATTTTAATCCCAGTTTCTTCTTGCTCCTCAACCCTTACTCGAGATTCTCCGACTAAACCAGTATCACGAACCACAAAATAAGCAAATTGATTAGGTAGTTCTGGTGCATTATAGCCAACAAGCCATTTCTTTGCTGTTTCATAGCTAGGGGTGCTTTGCCAGTGGCGTAATCTATTGTTCAATTCATCGGCCACTTGTTCTTTAGGGTTAACTCTACGTTCAAGAGGCGGATTGCGACTATAATCTAACCTTGGTGCATCATCACAAGATAGTGAACGAAACGCTAATGGAGCCGAAGCTATTGCTACAAAAGCTGCTAATGCACCAATGGTTTTTGTTTCCATCTTGTTGCCTCTACATCCTTGAACCCTTCAAAGCGCCCCTCCTTTATAAAGCTTTCGTCTTTCTCAAGTGGTACTCATTATTCCCCAATACCCTTCCTTTCTTCCCCCAATCCGTTTTACTAAACCATCGTCCTTGAGCTTCTTGAGATTCTCTCTAATTTTTCTTGCAGAAATCCCCACAATTTTCGCAAGCTCCTCAGACGTGACTTTGGGATTCTTGCCTATTTCTTCTACAATTTTTTTCTGGTTTTCAGTCAGTTCTTTTAGGACCTCTTTTAGGACCTTCTTCCTTCCTGCCAAAGACCACTAAAAATCCACTTTTCAATTTCTGAAACTCAACTTTAACCTTTTCATCGGCACAAGCATCAAAAATCCTTTTCAACCCAGACCCCCAACGCTCAATCTCTTTGCTCAAATACAGCGTATGGGCAGTGAGTGGGTTTCTCAAAATTGACCGCTCTGTTCCTTTGATGAAATCTTTTGGTGTGTAGCCTTCTGGAAATTGCCCGGGATTATAGATTTCCACACGATCCTTAAAGATAGCAATTTCATTCCCCTTTCTGTTAGCATAATCACGATGGCATAATGAGTTTACCAATGCTTCCGTAATTGCCCGAAGAGGAATCTCAGGGATTTCCTCTCTTGTTCGTCCTTTCAATTCCGCTCGCCAGTTTATGTGCTCTTTAATGTAGGATTCAGATTGTTGCAAGAGCTGAAAGATATTTCCTTTAAATTGCCGAATATCCAGAAACGTCAACTTATCTTTTCCAGCAAAAACGGCAGCCTGAACTTCTAGATAATTTTCATCACAAAACAAGACTTCAGCAGCTTTAAGCAGTTTGCTATCTTTTACCAAGTTTAATTTGTTCAGAACTTCTTTAGTTGTGGTAAACTTGAAGTTTATTCGTTTTGCTGCATTGGCTCGCTCAATAAAGTCTTTTAGTGTTTCCTCATTGATATCATTCAACGTCTTTTCTGAAATTTCCTCTTCCCAGAGAATTTTGTTTTTCTTCAAAATGAACTTTTCCAATTCTTGCGAGCTTATCTTCTTGTCCTCATCTCCAACGCGAATATAGGCACGACCATACGCAAAATAGGGAGCATGTTCTCCAGAAAACTCAACACGGATACACTTTTTGCCTTCCAAAATCACTTCATTGATTTTTGGAAAAATCTTCGGCTCAATATTTTGGTTAATAGTCTGAGAAATCTCTCTTATTGTATGTTCGGTAACGGTTTGTCCAACAACAGTGCCATCGTTCTTGACCCCAAAATACACCTCTCCTTTTTGATGTTTATTGAGAATAGCAACTATGGATTCTACTGCTTCTTTCAGTTCTGACGTTGATTTCTTCAATTCTAATGTTTCAGATTCCTTCATAACGACCTCTTTTATCAGAAAAACCTAACCAACCTTAAAAAGATTACTACTTTCACAGTAGATTCGATTCTGAGTAGCGAATAAAGTTCGAGGACCCGCCGCAGCAGGCGGCACGACGGCCAAAATTCTTCACTGCGTTCAGAATTTTGTCCTACGCGACACCCCGGATGGGACAACCCCCGTCGCGTCGTGCGCCAGCGGCGGGTTCGAAAACTACGTCGATGCACATTCTCCGTAAAATTCTCTTGTTCAACTAGAATCCAATAATGATAGTTGTAGTATGTCTAAGAACTTTGCCAGCTTTGCTGCAAAATTTTTGAGTGATAAGATACATCCAAATAAGCGAGCAACTTTCCACAAATTGTAGAGTAAACAACAAAAGAGATGCAAAAAATATCGAATAACTTCATTCTTTGTTGTTGTCTTAATTCCGATGCGATCAAGGACACGAAATATAGTTTCAATGCCCCAACGCATTTTGTATTTATCAACATACAAATGGTTCCATTTCCGACGGATATTTGTTGCAAAAATCCAGTTGTATGATTTTCCTCTATTGTAACGTCGATATCCTTTGATGAAAACAAATCGCACTTTTATTTTATATCCACTTTTGTTATGCTTGTATCCTTTTAATGCAACAACTTCGTGTCGTTGCCCGCGTTTCATTTTCTTAAGGATTTTATTTGTCCATTTATCTTTACGCCAAAGAATCTGATAGTGCAGCCCAGCTTCCTGCAGGGCTGCAATCAAACGATAATTATCAAACCCTCTGTCAAAAAGCAATGTTTCTGTTCGCACAAACTGACGACTATAGCTGAGAAGCTCAACAACAAGTGCCACTACATCATATCCTACTCGTACAGGTAAACTTCCAAAGATAAGTCTGTTCTCACCGTCGACAGCACTGATAGTAAGATATTTGAAACAGCCCGTGCTGCCGCGCACGGGCTGTTGTGGATGAATCCACAAACCTTCAACTTTTCCATAATATGGCTCATCTGTGATGTCAAAAGCAAGCGCTACTTTTCTATTTCTCAACAGTCGTTTTACCAGTGGGAAAGCAGAAGCCATGACAGCATAAAAAGTATTTTTTATCCGTTCAAAATCTGCATCCTTCAGACGAGAAAAGACCGTTTCTCCTGTTGGACCACCAACACGCTTTGCGCTGTTGTTGGTAAAGTCTTCATGCTCAGCTGCATCAACCAAAACATGAAGAAAGTCATTGTTTTTGTAGGGCGAATTCGCTGAAACACCACAAAATATATCTTTTAGAAAGCTTTTCAGCCATTTGTCGATAATATTGCTATTCATCGACAAACAGCAGAGGGATAACCTCCCCCGCTGTTTTTATTTATCCTACTCCTTTATTTTACTTTCGAATCTACTGTTTCACGCCCCTCCTCGTTCTAATACCAAATAGAACACAAACAAACTACAACGGTGCCAATCTCTCTACGCACGGTGGAAAGAAACTCTTCGTCGCTGACGCTCCTCGTTCCTCCCACTTCGTAGTCGGAAGAGTTTAACAGCAACTTTACGGTTTCGTTCCAGCTGTCCACTCCGTTCGGGTATGGAATGATGCAAGTAGATGTCGATTCCGATAAAATCTGCTTCTGTAAATCGCTGTCGCAATTTGTCACCCTCACTCGTAGCCAGCTTCCACTCCACCCAAATGCTTTAATGTTCCTGCGGGAACTTAAAGCACTTCGTAAAGTTGCGATGTTCTACGCAATATTACTCAGAAATTTCAGTATTTTATCTTTAAAATCGTGGTTATCCCGCCCCTCCTGACGGCTCGACGGTCAAATTTTTGGCTCGCTGATAAATAAAGGAAAGCCAAAAATCTTG
>JBFMFP010000082.1:0-5077 GCA_040751885.1 Nanobdellota archaeon | reverse complement strand
TATATCCACAGAATGGTTAAAAGAAGGAAAATGCAAATATTGCGGATATAAGATTAAAGGAGTCTGGCAAAAGAACTAACAAATATAATTTCCGTCTAAATATTATCAAAACACAAGAAAAGTGAGAAAATGAGAAAACCTGCCGTTGCCGGAATGTTCTACCCCCGGAGCAGGGAAGAACTGCTTTCTTCAGTTAAAAGATATCTCAAAGAAGGAAAAGAAAGCAAACTGCCGGGAAAATTAAAAGCGTTAATCGTCCCCCATGCCGGATACATTTATTCTGGAATAGTCGCCGGAGCTGGTTTTAAAGCTGTAACGGGCAAATACAACAAAGACAACAAATACAATAAATTCAACAAATACAATAAAGTTATTCTCTTAGGGCCGTCGCACTATGTTTATTTTACCAGTGCATCCATTGCTACCGAAGATTTTGAAACACCTTTAGGCATAGTTAAAATAGGGGAGACAAAACTGTGGCTGAAAGAAGATTTAATCATTGGCTTAAAAGAAGCGCACATTAAAGAGCACTGCCTGGAAGTAGAGCTGCCATTTCTGCTGGAAACAGTTAAAAATTTTGAATTATACGCTCTGGTCTTGGGCGATGTTGATGAAAAAGAGCTGGCTAAATCTATCAAGAGATTTATTGACGATAAAACATTAATTGTGGTCAGTTCGGATTTAAGCCATTATCTGGATTATAATGCTGCCCAAAGGACGGACAAAGAAACCATCGCTAAAATACTCATTTTTGATTTTTCGTCATTGGAAGCCTGTGGGGAGAAAGCAATTAAAGTATTGATGTATTTGGCAAAAGAATTTAACTGGAAGCCTTATTTAATAGACTATAAAAACTCAGGAGATACCGCTGGAGACAAAAGCAGAGTAGTCGGATATGCAAGTATTGCCTACGTAATCTGACGGCACTTAATCAAATCAACTGTAATTAAATCAGCTATAAATAAATCGACTGTAAAACGAGAAAATTGAAAAATAATTTTCTCTAGCTTAAAAGTATTTCATACTTTATAAGCAATCAAAATGACTGCAAAATGAGCCGGGAACTGCTGAAATTCGCAAGGAAACTTCTGGAGAACCATTTTAACAGCCATATAAAATATGACGCGAAAGAACTGGCTGAAAAATTTAAAGAAAAACGCGGTGTGTTTGTCACATTGCATAAAAAAGGGGAACTAAGAGGATGCATCGGATACGTTTATCCTCTTAAATCGGTTTATGACAGCGTCAAAGAAAACACATTCAATGCCGCTTTTCACGACCCGCGTTTTCCCCCTCTGCAGAAAGAAGAGCTGAAAGATGTCAGGATAGAAATTTCCATCCTCAGCCCTCCGAAGTTGCTGAGATATTCTTCTGCAAAAGAGCTCTTAAAAAAACTGACTAAAAAAGAAGGCGTCATTCTGGAAAAAGACGGACAAAGAACAACATTCCTTCCCCAGGTCTGGGAAGAGCTTCCCGACAAAGAAGAATTCTTATCCCATTTAAGCACCAAAGCAGGATTAAGCCCTGACGCCTGGAAAGAAGCAAAAATCTACATTTATTTCGTTGAAGCTTTTGAAGAATGAGCTTTTTTTTACTTGCTCTTTTAATGAGTTTTTTTACTTGTTCTTTTTCTTTTTTTTCTTTTTTTCAGATTTTTTATTTTTTAATCTAGGCAGGCATACTTCTTCTTTCTTTTCGTCTGCTTTTAGTGAAGAACATGTGCGGTTTCCCGTTCTTTCATTCCCGCCAGTTTCCTCTTCAACCGGTTTTACTGTGGGAAACAAAATAACGTCTCTGATTGCATCCTGACCGGTCAGTATCACAGCCATCCTGTCTATGCCAAACCCCAGACCGCCGGCAGGAGGCATGCCGTACTCAAGTGCATTGACAAAATCCTCGTCCATGGGATGGGCTTCTTCAGAGCCGCCGCGCAACTGCTGCGCCTGCTCTTCAAGCAGTTTCCTTTGCAGAATTGGATCATTTAACTCTGAATAGGCATTGCACAATTCCATCCCCAGGCAGAACGATTCAAATCTTTCTACCAATCTGGAGTCATTCCTGCTCAGCTTGCATAACGGCGTAGTTTCTTTAGGGAAGTCAAAAATGTGCACCGGCTGAACTAACTTATCTTCAACAAACTCTTCAAAGAGCAATTGCACACCTAAACCCCAGGTGAATTTTCCTTCATATCCAATGTTATGCTTTTCAACCAGGGACTTAATATGTTTTTCCGTCATCCTGGAAACATCAATATGGGCATAATGCTTAATCGCTTCAATCATGCTCATCCTCTTCCACGGCGCTTTAAAATTAAGAACAACTTCTTCCCCGCGGTAAACCTGTTTAACCTGTGCCGAGCCATTTAAAGCAATACATGCTTTTTCGTAAATCTCCTCAAGATAAGTCATCATTGTATTATAATCAACGTATGCCTGGTAAACTTCCAGCATGGTAAACTCCGGATTGTGAGTTGTATCAACATCCTCATTGCGGAAATTCTTGCCGATAGTGAATATTTTCTCAAATCCCCCTACTAACAAACGCTTCAAAAACAATTCCGGAGAAATAGAAAGGTACATTTTCATATTCCAAGTGTTAATATGGGTGACAAAGGGCTTGGCTTTAGCCCCCCCGTAAATAGTCTGTAATGTAGGTGTTTCAACTTCAATAAAGCCTTTTTCTTTGAAATATTCCCTAATTACTTCAATCATCCGGCTGCGTTTCCTGAACACTTCTTTGCTTTCCGGATTGGTAATCAAATCCAAATAACGCTGGCGGTACTTTAATTCTATTTCTTTCAGCCCATGGAACTTTTCAGGGAGCATCAGCAAAGATTTGCAGAGAATATCAGCAGAATGGACTTCTATAGTAACTTCTCCCATTCTTGTCTTAAAAATAATCCCCTCTACGCCAATGATATCCCCAAGGTCTGTCTTTTTAACTAAAAACTGGTACTTCTCATCGCCAAGATTGTTTGTGTTTAAGTAGAGCTGTACTCTTCCGGTCTCATCCTGGATATGGAGAAAACTGGCTTTCCCCATGACTCTTTTGAGCACGATCCTTCCTGCAATGCTGACCCTGACATCCGTGCGGCCTTCACTCTTTAAAGTGGAATATTTCTCGTTAATTTCCCGGGCATGATGGCTCTGGCTGAACGTGTAAGGGTAAGGGTTAACTCCCGAATCCTCTAGCTCACGCAGTTTCTGCAGCTTGTTTGGGTCAATCTCTAACTTTTTGAGCATTCAAAACCAAATAAGAATAACGATTATATAAAGGTTACTTTTATAAACTTTAAAAGAATAAACTTTAAAAGATTAGCTGACATCTGACAAAGGCTGACATCTGACCAAGATTAGCTGACACCTGACTAAAAAAACAAAAAGAAATCTGAGAATAAAACAAAAAGAAGTGCTAACACCTGACTTAAAAAACAAAAAGAAATCTGAGAATAAAACAAAAAGAAGTGCTGACACCTGACTAAAAAAACAAAAAGAAATCTGAGAATAAAACAAAAAGAAGTGCTAACACCTGACTTAAAAAACAAAAAAAACATGAGAATAAAACAAAAAGAAGTCTAAGAGTAAAACAAAAAGAGGTCTAAGAGTAAAACAAAAAGAAGTATGAGAATGATGATTACAACCATAGTTACAACCTGTGGAAATTCAGTTAATATCGCTAAAAAAGTTGCTGTAAAATTAAAGGCAAAGTTCTCTCCTTTAACCATTTCCAGCTTTCCCGACGGGGATATTTACTTAAAATTCAATACTGACGTCAAGGGAAAGAAAGTGGTTATCGTGCAGTCCTTCCAGCCCAATTCTGACCGCTCTTTGTTTAAGATCATTTTTGCCGCAGAAACTGCCCAGGATTTGGGAGCAAAAAAAGTAATCTTAGTTGCGCCATATCTGGCTTACATGAGGCAGGACAAACGCTTCCACCCGGGAGAAGCTATTTCCAGCAGAATCATGGCTAAATTATTGAATGATTCCATCGACAAGATAATAACTATTGATCCCCATCTCCACCGCTATAAATCATTAAAAGATATTTTCACTATTTCTGCTGTAAAATTAACCGCCGATGGGATTATTGCTGATTATGTTAAAAAGAATATTAAAAACGGCGTTATTATTGGGCCGGATTGGGAATCCTACCAGTGGGCGGAAGTAATTGCCAAACAAATTGGCATTGAAGCAACCGTATTGAGAAAAACCAGGTTCACGGCAAGAAAGGTCAAAGAGAGGATGATTAAACCAGTAGAAGTGAAGGGGAAAAATGCAGTCATTATTGATGACATAATTTCAACAGGGCACACTATAGCCGAAGCAGCTAAGAAAGCCAGAGAATTGAGAGCCAAAACAATAACTGCTATAGGCGTTCATGGCTTGTTTGTTGAAAAAGCTATTGATAAATTGAAAAAAGCAGGTGTTGACAAAATAATTACCACTAATTGTATCGAGCATCAGACTAATAAGATTGATGTTACACCATTACTAGCAGAAGAATTAAGAAAAGAAAAATTTGATTGACGATTGTTTTTTATTTGATTGATGATTGTTTTTTTTATTGTATATAAAGTATGAAATCCCGCTAGATTTATTAATCTAACGGGATTGTGTAATTGTTTACCTTCTTGAAGTTCGCCGATTATATACTTGAGCATAGAAAAGCTTATGTACTTCTTTAATTACATTGTAGCTATTATGAAAAAAGAGGTAAAAATAGAGCTTCTCGGTTTTGAGATGCTTGAAAAGCAGGTCAATCAAAGCGGAAATAGTGGAAGAGTTTATGTTCCTGTTGAGTGGGTTGGCAAAAAAGTAAAAATAATTCTTCTGGAAAAATGAACGAAGCAGAGAAATTAAAAAAGAGAATAAAAGAGTTAGAAGAAGAAAACAAGCGACTAAAACAAGAGAAGGAAAAAATCAAGAGAGAATTCGAGCAATACAAAGCCAAATGTCTCATTCAGCTTTGCTGGTTCCATATCCTCAAGAACTCCAGAAAACATAAGAAGAATTATCCGGATGAGGGCACAGTCCTCCACGAAAAGCTCAAGAAAATATTTGAGCTTGCCAAGAGTTAT
>JBFMFP010000081.1:0-5117 GCA_040751885.1 Nanobdellota archaeon | reverse complement strand
AAAAATGAACACGCCTTAGCGCAGCTTGGGGTTGATAAGGGGCAAAGCCACTTGGGAAAAATGAACACGCCTTAGCGCAGCTTGGGGTTGATAAGGGGCAAAGCCACTTATAGGCGGAGCCTACGCTTCGCTTCGGCGAAACGGAAACGCTACGTAACTCCCTACGCAGTCTGGGGTTGATAAGGGGCGAAGCCACTTATGCGTTAAGCATTTTGACTTTTGCTGGTAAGCAAACTAGGAACAGAGTGACTCTGCACGAATGAAATGACTTGATTCAGAATAGTGAAGTATTACAAAAAACAAAAACATTTATAAACAAAATTATCTTACGCTGAAATATAAAAAAGGGTGATTAATATGGCTGATGAAGATTATGAAATTCTCCCGCATCAATTGCTGGCGGATTTAAAGTACGAAGTGGAAGCTTTAAAGAAGAAATTGACCCAGCCGGATGCGAAAGTTAACGAGCTGATTCTGGAGATTGAAAGCCTTAAGGATTCAATCCATGAGCTGAACGTCGTTTTCGAAAAGGCTTTACAGGAAACGAAAGAAGAAGATTTATCTAAGATAATAAAGACGATAAATGAGCGCATGGAAGCAGTAATAAACCAAAATGAGACTATTGCCAAGGGCATGATTGCCATTTCTGACAAATTAGATGATTTCATGCAGAAGCAATCAAGCCTACCGGGCCGGGCTGAAATGCAAAGGCCAGGGATGAGCAGCGCACCTGGTATGCAGGGAATTGCGCCACCGCCTTTTATGATCGCCCCGTCACCGTTAAGCCCTCCTCCTTTTGGTTCGGAAAGAGCTATGGCTCCCCAGCCGGAACCGGCTCCCTTCCCGCCCCCTTCATTCGGACCATCCTCCCCTTTCGGGAAAGTGCTCCCGCCCCCTCCGCCCTCTCCCGTGAAAAAGCGGACAGGCCTGTTCAAGTGAAACTACTGGGAAGAATAAAATCATAAAGTGAAACCATGACTTCTCTGCGCACAAAACAGCTGCTGACAAAAGCGGCACATGCACTTGAGAAAGAAAGAGTTAGCGTATCCGTGCCGGAAATACAGAAGAAAATAAATGAAATCAAGTATTTATCTTCACAAAAAAAAGTTCCCCGGCTGACCCTGCGCAAAGAGATTATTCACTTGGAATCGCAGCTGCAGAAGATAGTTGGGCTGGAAAAACAGCTCGTCCAGCACAAGAAGCAGGAATCAGCCAAGATAACCGCCCTGAAAAGACAGATTACTATTTTAAAGAACAAACTCCAGGCTGCCGGTGATAAGGAATTAAGCAAAAAAGTTGAAAAACTCTCCCATCTGCTTGGCGAGCATTTGGCTAGAAGAGAAATGAAGCAGGAAGTTGCTTTAAGCAGGTTTGCAGAGAAAGCCGGGGAGGAAAGAAAAACTGCAGAAGAAAGAACTCTTAGTCGAGAGGGTACAATTAAAGTGAAAGCCCTGCAGAGCCGCCTTAATGCCCTTAAGAACGAGCTTAAAATCCACAGCGAGCTGGAAAGCAAAAGCCCGGATGAAATCAAGCTCATTGAAGCTAAAATTGAGCGGCTGGAAGACAAGCTCAGAGAATTTTATGAAAAGCATCCTGAGCTGCTGGTGCATGAAATAGGTACGATTAATTTAGAGCCCGAACTGATGTTAAAAGAAGAGGCCGGCCCGCAGCTGCAGGCAAGGCATGAGATGATCTTCCCTACGCCTTCTCCAGGAAGAAGCAAAAAAGAATCTAAACAGCCGCACTTCCCACCGCCGCAGCCGAAAAGGAAATAGAAATTATAACATCATCAAATTTAACTTATCTTCTTTAATACTACCTCTAAAAGAGGTTCAAAAATACTTTTGGCAATGGATATCGCTTCTTTAACTTCATCAATGTTAGGCTTATATCCATAATAATTTACATTAATTCTCATTCTTCTTAAATTGTCCAGCAAATTTATCGGCCTTAAAGTTTCAGCTTTTATTTTCATAAGTTCTTTTATTGGAGCAACGTGATCCTCTGATTCTATTCCCTGTGCAACTAATAAAGCATCACCCAATTTCCTAAAAGATTCATGAATGTTCCTGACAATAGTCGGTCCGGAAGCCTCAGTAGGCTCAATGGTCAATGTAAATTCCATATCTTTTCTGGCAGCTTCAACAAGGCTTAAAGCATCTTTGTTGTCCGGTCTTTTATATCTTATTTTCAAGGTCTCGCCTCCAAAAATCCTTCTATTACAATACCATTGGCAATATTTGAAAATAAGTTTAAATCAGTTTTATTTCGTGAGAAAACATAAAGATTTACCAACACATTTTTCCTATGCCCAAATTCAGGAATAACCCCTAATTCAACCAGTTTAACGTCCTCATCTCCAACTACTTCAACTGCGATATCAATATCGCTTCTTTCGTTGTCATCCCCTTTCCTATAACTGCCAAAAAGAACTACTGCTTTTGGATTTCTGATAAGATCATGAATGGCATTAAGTATAACTGATTCGTAAATGAGAGTTAAGTTATAACAAATTTTCCTCGTATAATTGTAATGATGCTCATGATTGCAGGAAATTCTCCAAATCTTTCCCAGTATTTCCCTGTTAAGGAATCCTTCGTCAACCAGCTGAAGAACCACTTTTTTAGCGGTTGTTTTAGATATCCTGAGAGCTTCTGAAAGGTCATTAAGCCCAATTTCTCTATCAGGAAACGAGAAAAACCAGTACATCATCTTTAAATAAGCTTCGTTCAACTCCAGAAGTTTTGTTTTCTTCAGCCGTTTAGTTGCCATAATGGTTGGTAACTATTAGTACTTTATTAACTTTTTGGTTACCAATTGGTAACTTATGAAACTATATGAGTTTTTTAAGAACCGATATTCTTCTCTTAAAAATTAGTTAAATTTTGCCTGCTGCTTAAGCAATCAAACATCCAACAATCAAACATCCTTGCCCATTACTGTTCTTCTGCCGTTATCTTTGGCCCTCTTCGCGGCATCAAGAATGAGCTGCTTGACTTTCTCGTCTAATTTGTCCATAAAATCGCTGGAGATATTTTCTACGCCTAAATTGGACTCTTTGAGAATATCTTTAATTTGCGTTCTTACGGTAAACATACTCTCAGAATTGCTTATTTTTATTTAAATGTTGTTGTTGTTGAAAGTTCTAAATGTTATTGTTGAAAGTTCCCTTGCCTCAAAAGGTCTCATAAAAAGCATAAAAAAATATATAAACAAAATCAGTTTGCCGTGCCCTAATATGAACAGCTGTATTTTCTGTAAAATCGGAAAAGGCGAAATACCCTGCCATAAAGCCTATGAAGACAAAACCGCTTTAGCCTTTTTAGACATCCATCCACACGCACAGGGACATATAGTTATCATCCCAAAAAAACATGCTGAAACTGTCTTTGAGCTTGATGAAGATACATATAAGAAACTTATGCTAGCCGTAACTAAAGTCATGAAGCTTATTTCTGAGAGATTAAAGCCGGACGGATTTAACGTCGGCTGGAACCACAATACCGCTGGAGGGCAGGTAGTGCCGCACTTACACATCCACGTCATGCCCAGGTATAACGGAGACGGTGGAGGAAGCATGCATTCCGTCGTCAAAAATCCGGGGAGCAAAAGCGTGGAAGAAGTGGCGAAGCTGCTCAAATAAAAAACGATATCTTTTTATAAAAACCCGCTTATTTCTGATTAAAGCCGAATGGCGAAGTAGCTTAGCCTGGTTTATAGCGCCAGACTCATATAGGTATGAGTGACGAGTCGCAAGACGATGAATGAACTATCTGGTGTAATCTGGAGATCGGGGGCTCAAACGGCCAGCAATCTAGGCGAGTAGGGCGGGTTTTCAACCCACCAAGCAAAACAGTTTGCTGCCTGAAATTCCCCCCTTCGCCACTTTTCTATCAAAGGAAGATTTTAAAAAGAAGCTGTTCTTTCTCAAATATAAGCCGCGATGGCACAACCCGGTACTGCGCAAATCTTTTACATAAGAGCGTAAGCCTGGAAATACAGGAGTACCATGGAGCTTGTTTCCGCAAGGATATCCCGGAAACTTTTAAGAAAAGTTTCATCAAAACAGGGCGGGCATAAAGCCCACCACTTTTGGAAAATCTTTCATAAAAGTTGGGAAATTCAAATCCGGGTCGCGGCGTTTTTTTATATTCCATTCCCACCACAATCTTTAAGTATTAAAAAGCCTTCTCTGAGCAGATGAAACTTATTTCCTGGAATGTTAATGGCATCCGGGCCTGCATCGCCAAAAACTGCCTCTGCTTCATTGAAAAAGAAGATCCGGATATTTTCTGCATTCAGGAAACCAAAGCCCATCCCGAGCAGGTTGATAAGACTCTTTCCCAGTACGAGCACCGCTTCTGGAACAGCGCAGAAAAGAAAGGTTATTCCGGCACAGCTGTATTCAGCAAGATCAAGCCCTTGGATGTAACTTACGGCATGGATGTCAAAGAGCATGACAAAGAGGGAAGAATCATCACTGCTGAATTCAAAGAGTTCTATCTGGTCAATGTTTATGTCCCCAATTCAGGAAGAGGTTTGCTGAAACTTAAATATCGGGAGAGATGGGATGCAGATTTCCTCAGTTACTTAAAAAAGCTGGAAAAGAAAAAGCACGTAATTGCCTGTGGGGATTTCAATGTTGCCCATACCGAGATTGACCTGGCTAATCCCGGAGAGAACTACAACAGGACCGCTGGTTACACTCAGATAGAAATTGACGGAATTGACAAGCTCATTAAATCTGGTTTCACCGACTCATTCAGGGAATTTAACAGCAAGCCGGGCAATTACACTTTCTGGAGCTATATGTTTAACGCACGGAAAAAAAACATTGGCTGGCGGATAGATTACTTCCTCCTTTCAGAAAAGTTAAAGCCGAAACTAAAAAAAGCTTTCATCTTATCAGAAATTATGGGCTCGGACCACTGCCCGATTGGAATAGAGCTGGAGTAGACTCTTGTTATTTATTTTATGATCGTTTTTTTTGACCCGAGTTTACAAGTTATTGACTTTGCATAAAATTTTTTTGAAAATTTATCGTCGGAGAAAGATGTATTTTGAAATCGAGAGATGGTAGTACCCAACTTGTGCTTTGTTAAGTGTATCGTCGAAGA
>JBFMFP010000080.1:0-5161 GCA_040751885.1 Nanobdellota archaeon | reverse complement strand
GAAAGCTTAAAATCCCTTGAATATGTTCTTACTTTTCTCATTTTGATACACCTCACGTATATTTTATTTATAAACAACTTATAAAATATTTCGCATTCTTTGTGTATCAAATCTGGGGGTCAGTCCAATTTTCACAGCTTCATGCCCTGATACTTTTCTTAGGTGTGGCATGCGTATCGACCTCAAATAGGGTCATGATTGGTTTTTTTGATTCTTTCAGCGGAAATTCTTCGAGGTATAATTCTGTTGCTTCTTTGAGATTCGAAACTGCTTCTTCAACTGTTTTCCCTTGGCTGGCAGTTCCGACTTCTGGGCATTCAGCAACGTACAGTTCATCTTCCTTATGGAGTACCGCAGTAAACGTTTTCATAAAGTCCATAGGCAATAGCACTTTATATAGTTATCGCCCAGAAAAACTCGAATCTTTCAGATTCGCCTCGTTCTTCGAACTCGGTCGCACAACACAAGTTAAGTCCAATTCGTTCGTTGCCTTTTTTAGCTACCCTCTTACGAGAATTCTATTTTTTCAGTGCCGCTCTTGATACTGTTAAAACTAATGCAGGGGGAGAGAAAGTTAAAAACTATGGACGTAACGACAACTTTGGAAGTGTTGAATCATAACCAGTAATTCGTGCTTTATAGCCAAATTCGCCTGAACCTAAATGATACATATCTATAATTGAAAACCGAGGAATACCACTGCCATTAATTCCCCTAAACAAAATATGCTCTAATCTCACATCCACAAGCGTTCTGCCATAACTGAAAATTCCATTTTCTGGAACAAATCCATCATTTCGTATTTTCTCCAAATCCCTAAAAAGAGCGTGATATCCGCGTAGAGCAACAAGAGTCCCATAATCAGATAAAATACTATCTCTCACTTTCTTCTTTGCTGTTCTTAAATCAGAAAATTCTCGTCTTGATTTCTCACGTTCTTTAGGCAATTCTTCTAATCTTTTCTTCCAATAACCATCTGTTTCAGCTTCACTAAATGTTCTATAAGATTCCTCACGTTCATCAAATTTCTTCTCTGCTTCCTTTTGAACCATACCAACATAAAAATTTACTATTTCTTTTTCTTCGGGATTAAACTCACCACCTTTGTACAATTTCCTCACTAAACTTTTGGCTCGTAGAAGAACACTGTCTACACTTTCATCAAGAGTAAACAAATTCCTGTTACCACCATACCTATCTCCAAACCTATAAGCGTCAACCAACCGAGTTAATTCTGCATTTCCTATTAGTTTCCCTGAATCTGTGTACTGACTAATGTCTAAATTCTTCTGTTTGTTAACCCATTCTGAAACAGCCAATGCATCTGTACCAAGATATTTCTTTAATGAAACTAACTCATATTTTGGATTTCCTAATTTTTGTACTGCCAATTCCAAATAATGTTGACCAACCAAAGCATTATGAGGATGTCCACCCTTTACGGCAAGACCTTTATAACTTTCAGCGTCAAAGACAGGATACTTGTTGAAGATTGCAATTAAATTTAACAATAATCTCTCTTTCTGATTTTCTTGAATTTCCCGCTGATCCTCATCTGGAAGAATCTCGGTTAATGCTTCTTCCAGTGCATTGACTCGTTGATTCAGTTCTCTTATTTCCTTCCAAATTTTTCTCCGTTCAGCAGGACTCTTAACTTTGGTTACTTTTTCCCGTAATTCCATTTCTCTTACTCTTTCTGGAACTAGACCCCAAGCTTCTCTATGTTCATCATAAACTACTGTACGAACATCAATGCCTTCATCCTCTTGTCCAAGCAATAATCTGGCTAAATCATCTTTGGCCTCATGGAAAATAAAGAGCCTTCCTGAAATTTTATCCGCATTTATCCTACGCAAATCCTCTCTAACCCTATCACCACAATAAGATGCTCGCATTTCATCTACTAACGCTTCATCTGAGAATTCTTCTACTTCTTCATCATAACCGTCTAACTCTAACTTGTTCTTAAAATCTTCCCTTAAATTAGGGGTTAAACCTAAGTCAAATTCGTACATCTCCCCCAACTCTGGAAGCTCTTGCTTCTGTGACTTTCTGAGCATAACCATAATACCATAAAATGCAAGCCTATTTATAAAGCTTTCTACTAATTCACTACTTATAAAAGACAACATAAAATAGGAAATCAACTTTGGCCACCAACCCGTACACAAGAAGTTTTATATAGGCTGTTTGTTTAGTAAAAAGTATGGCTGGTGATGATTATGTGACGTTGCGGACAAAGTTCCTAAAAGCATTTGCGAATCTTCCGGAAAAAGCCAAAACTGAGGAAGTTATCGCAGTTATAGATGAGAAACCATATACCTGGGTTGCGGCTGCTGTTGAGGTTAAGAGTGAATCAGCAACAGGGAAGAAAATATTAAAAATCATTAAAGAATTAGGTGTCCTATGAGCGAGAAAATATCAGAAGAATTGAAGAAAATTGTACTTTGGAGATTGGAAACTATTCCTCCCAATTTTAAATTATCAGTAGGTAATGCCGGTACATTTACTAAAGATGAACTTCGACAGCATATTGAAAAAGAGGATCAAATCGGGGTCACTTTTGCAAAAATGCAGCTTAACTTTATGAAAGCATTAGCAAGCGGTGAATTCTCTAAGACATTAGCAGAATGAAAACAATCATCACCATACCCAATTATGATGACGCTACTTCTTATCTCTATTGCTATGCCGAGGAATTGGTGAAATTTGCTGAAGAGAGAAATATCACATTAAGTCAACTCAAACGTCCAAGATTGCGAAGAACGATATTAGAGGAGAGCATTACCAAACAGAAACCGCAACTCTTGCTCTTTAATGCGCATGGAGATGAGCATACCATTTATGGAGATAAAATTGAGGGAGAAGAAGAGTATCTTATTCGGGAGGGCAAGAATCATCAACTTCTTACAGGAAAATTGACCTATGCCAGAGCATGTAGTGCAGCTGCTTCTCTTGGGAAAACATGTACGGAGAAAGACAGTTGTTTTATTGGTTACAATCAACCATTTAGCTTTTGGACTGACACGAGTAGAACTACAACACCGTTAAAAGATAAAGTGGCGCAGTTGTTCCTTCAACCTTCAAATGAATTAGCAATGGCTCTTCTTCGCGGCAAAAGTGCATGTGAAGCAGTAGATACTTTTCTTAATCTCTCAAAGAAGAATCTTCTTCATCTATTAGCAAAACAAGATGAGCCTGGAGCAATGGCTTCAGCAATGCTTCTCTGGAACAATATGACAGCTCAAGAAGTTCTTGGGAATGAAAATATGAGATGTTTCTAAATACTACAAACTTTCTCTCCCCCTTTTCTTCGACGACTATTAAAACTGAGCGGCACTATTCACGTACGGCAACGAACGAACTCTGCGGTGCTCGTTCTGATTACGAAATCGTGACCCTTATGCCAATGCTCAAGTCGTTGCTGAGATGTATTGTGAACTCCAACGTCAGGAATTTGATGAAAACCATGTTGAAGAAAGAATTTCAGATGGTCAAATTGTAATTACAGATCGTCAAAAATTTTCAACTTTAGCTATGTGTAGTTCTTTAGGTGTTCCTCTTGCTAACTTATACAGACTTGCTTACAATATTCCTCTTCCAGGACAAATTGTTTACTTACGAGTTCCTGCTCAAGTAGCTGTTGATAGAGCAGTTGCAACAAATAAAGAGTATTCCCTAACAAAAGATTTAGAGTATATTACTGCTGTTTGCAATCAATTTGATTCTTTAGGAAGAGCGCACAGACTCGTATTTATTGATGGAGAAAAATCAGTTCAAGAAGTCCATCAAGCAATAGTCAAATCTATTTTTGGTGATAAACATGACTAATATCTTAAAAGCTTATCAAAATTTGTTAGATAACGAATGCTTACCTATTCAGCAACAGGAACAGGGTAGAATTGATACCATCCTAAGCCAAACAGGTTTATGTATTATTGCGGGATATCATGGGTCTGGAAAAAGCTCTTTAGCAAGAAGATATTCATATTATAGAAAACCACTTAGAAGAGTTTATTGCAAGACCGCTTCTATTCAAAAGATTCCCTCAGAACTAGAGAAAGATAATCGGCCATTATTTCTTGATTCTGTAACTGATTTATTGTATAATGAAAAAGTTTTTCAAGCAATATATGAAAGAGCACAACAGTTTCCAGTTATTTTAGGAGTTCATATTGATCCCAGAAATATAAATTTTCTTTTTCAGCAACACCGAGATAACTTAATTGTTGTTGGTTCTCTTAATTATGATGATGCAAGATTGTTAGCAACCTATCCTCTTAAAGAGGTTCCAGAGGCAGGTAGATTACTTCAATATTCTGGAATAAGAAGAAGAGATCTAATTAATTTATGTATTGAATCTTACTCTGTCAAGGGGGACTTTAGTGCTGAATCGGTAGAAGAAGGTACAGCTAATCTTGCAGATAAAAGTCAAAAAGTTTACAAACATATTTTTGACGAACATTTCACAGAACAACAAAGAGAATTAATTAGAGGAATTCTTTCTGGTAATTCAACAACCCAAGATAATCTTGACACAAAAATTCTTCTGAGAACAGGAATGATAAAAAAAGAAGGAGGAGAACTAACATTAAATGGAAAATTATTAGAGTTAATCTTTAGGAAAGTTTTGAGTTAATGAAATCTGCGGCTTTTTCTAAAAGCTTTTTTTGTTCATCAAAAAGAACTAAGGAGCTACTTTCTTCTAAATCTTTCCAACAATACTCTGAATGTTCTTTGGATAGATTAATCCTATCATCTTTCTCAACCAAGAAAAAATAAATTGTTTTGTCAGCAATTTCTTTATTAAATTCTTTAACATAAAATATTTTTTCAAAAAAACCATCAATAAATTCCACCAAATCAAAACCTGTCTCTTCCAGAACTTCTATAATAGCACTCTTTCTAATGTCTTTATCTTGTAAATGACCTTTTACTAACTCCCATTCATTAAACCTATTTTTTAATAACAAAAACTCGAGATTTTCTCTTCTTCTAAATATAACTGCACCTGCCGAAATATCTTTGATTCTTATTTTCATAACACCTAACCATAACTACAACTTTAAAAATCATTCTATAAAAACAAGTGCCGAAATTCTAACGACTACCAACTAACTACCTAAATTTTTAACCATTTTTATACACTACACCCAACTGC
>JBFMFP010000079.1:0-5196 GCA_040751885.1 Nanobdellota archaeon | reverse complement strand
CACAACATATTTGCTATCAAGCAGTGTTTCCCTGCCGTTGCGCAGCACTTTGGCTTTTAACGAAGCAATTTTTTTTAACGCTTCAATAGCTTTTTCGGCTTTATATTCCTGAGCAAATCCCAGCACAGCGTTAACGATGATAATGATGCCGATAATAACCGCGTCTATCGTTTCGCTTAGGAACAGGGAGATAATTACTGCGGCAAGCAGGATCCAAATAAGGGGGCTGGAAAACTGTTGCAGGAGTATTTTCAGCGGGTGAACTGCTTTTTTTTCTTTTAATTCATTTAGCCCGTATTTATGCAGCCTTTGTGCTGCTTCCTGGCTGCTGAGCCCTTTTTCAGAAGTGTTTAACCTTCTGCAGGCCTGCTGGACGGACAAGGCGTGAAAATCAGTATTGTTTTCAGCGCCTCTTTTAGCAGCCATGTCTTTGTCGGTTATGCTCTTAAGAGAATTATCTGGAGAAGTTTTCTTTTCAGAAGAGCCTTTGCTTATCTTCATTTTACATCTATCTCTATTTCTGATTCTATTTCAGATTCACACCTCTTTTTGCTGTGCGGATGTTAAATGTATATAAAAAAGTTTAGTTTTTGTGTATGTGCATAGCCGGAAAAATGCTGGCAGGGCGTAAAATATCGATAACTGCATAACTCGTAGCAAATCGGTATATGCAGTTATCGGAATAGCTAACTGCGAAAAATAGTGCGGTAACTTTCGCAGTTATCTATATTGTCAGCGTGGCTCACCTGCTGGACAAGCCGGCGTTAGATTTATATATAAGTTACACTATGTTACAATATGTAACGGGTGAAAAAATGGGTGTTGTAAGAATTGATGATAAACTTAAGAATGAAATATTGGAATATATTTCTAAAGAAGAAAATCAATATCATTATCCTAACATATCAACATTTATTAATACTGCTATTTTTGAAAAATTAAAAAAAGTTAATGGTGGCAAAAATGGAAAAAAGTGATTTTATAGAACTACCGAAAGATATTGCTCCATTAATTTTGCAGGGAGATGTAATAAAATCACTTCAAAAAATACCGGATAATTCCATTTCAGTAATTGTAACTTCTCCACCATACTGGAATTTAAGAGATTATGAAATCAAGGGACAGATAGGACAAGAAGAAACGCCTGACGAATATATCTCTAAAATGGCAGAAATTACAAAAGAATTAAGAAGAGTTATGAGAAAAGATGGTTGTTTTTTCTTAAACATTGGCGACTGTTATTATGGAGGCAATCTTCAGATGATTCCCCAACGTTTAGCTTTAGAAATGCAAAAACAGGGTTGGAAATTACGAAATACTATTATTTGGTACAAACCGAACCATATGCCCTCACCAGTAAAAAACAGATTTTCTAATACATGGGAACCAGTTTTCTTTTTTGTCAAAAATGGAGAATCAAAAAGATATTATTTTAATTTAAATGAAGTTAGAGTAGAACATAAAACTAAAGAAGAAAAGAAAAGTAATTTTCCAGAAATATTGAGTATAGAACAATTTAACAAATTAAAGAATAAACTTAGTTTAAAAGTTGCACCTTCAAATGACAAAGGGTATAACGGTAAATTCAAAGATACAAATAAAATTAATCTTGGTGCTTCGCCTGGCGCAAGAAGCGTTGTTAATGGAGAGTATTATTCTTTACAAAGAAAGTATGATATCGATGATGAATTAAAATTTGAAATTATAAGATACTTGCGTAAGAAAAGAGAAGAAAAAAAGATTACACCCAAAGAAGTAGATGAGCATTTTGGTTATAAAGATACTGCTGGACATTGGTTTAGATTAGACGAAAGTGGTAGTTCTTTACCCAAACCTGAAGATTGGCTTAAGTTAAAGAAACTTCTTAATTTGGATAACAAATATGATGAAATTATGACTGAGCAACATTATGTTTTACAAACGGTTAAGCAACACCCCAATGGAAAAAATCCGGGCGATATGTGGCAAATTCAAACAGCAAAATTAAAAGAAGCTCATTTTGCTGTTTTTCCTGAAGAATTGCCAAAAAAAGCTATAAAGGCATGTTGCCCATCTAACGGAATTGTGCTTGATCCATTTGCTGGTTCTGGGACTACTGGAAAAGTCGCAATGGAATTAGGAAGAAAATCTATTTTAATTGAGTTAAACCCAGAATATATAGAAATGATTAAAAAGCGGTGTAATCTTAAGACAAAAAGATTATCGCAATTTATGTGAGAAGTTTAAACATGAAAGCGGACAAAGAAATGAAAGAAATTGAATTCTGGGAACATGAAACACTTGAGAATATCTATTTTACAATACACCAAGATTTGAATAAGATGATTGATGGTCTAAACTCCAAAGACAAGATAAAAGACGATTGGATAAAAGCATTCAATAGAGCAGACAAGAAAAGACAAAATTCAGATTTCGCAAGAGGCGCTGAAAGAATTTATTTTTGGTTGTTTAATCAGTTTGGAAGACCAAACTCGGCACCAATTGGTGCAGATTTATTTTTTGAAACGACAAGAGCATTTGTCCACATTGATATAAAAACTGCAAAATTGGATAATCCTTCTGACTACAAAGGTAAAATTTCAATTAGTGAAAACCAGACGAGCTATAGTTCAAAAAATAAAAATTTCAATACCAATTTACCATTCTTTTACAATTATGGAAAAGAATTACCTTATTAAATTCAGATTTTCCTTTTTGAGTGTTTTTTCCTGTTTTTATAAGAAGCTCTAGCCTTTCTGCATTTATCACTATCAATTCCGTTTAAAGTTAGGTAAGTGGCTGAAGCTGCCCCAAACATCACTAACATAAAGACAACAATATCATTGATGTTCTTTTTAACTCTGTCGGTTAATTCCTCCAGAGTCTTTACTGCTGCTCCTGTAAGCATTGATGATTTTATCTTTTCGGGCAGTTGATAAAGCGTGAATCCTTTTCCCGTGTTTGTTTTCGGCCCGTCTTCCGGGGGTTCAAAAGCCATTTCATCCCAGTTTTTAGGATTTGTGAGCGGTTCTTCTTTGCCTGTCTGCACAGGTTCTTCTGATGTTGCCTTTGCAGATGTTTTTTCAGGCAGAGGCTGTAAAGTGCTTGGTTGCGTCTCGGTTTGCCGGGCTGGAGAAGCAGGAGAAACAGCTTCTTTAGGAGCAACTTCTTTTGTTACAGTACTGCCTGTTCTGCTGCTCCCTCCACCACCACCTCCGGAATTCTCATTTGGACAGCTGCCGCAGTCTGCAGAGCAGAAAGAGCAGCTTTCCCCGTTGTTACAGGAGTTATCACCGCAGTACATTCCTTCTGCTGCAGAATAATTGCTGAAACTAGTTACATTAAAGACCAAAGTACCTTCAGTATAGCTTATCTTTGTGCACGTATTTTCTTCGCATGACTGGCTATTCTTTAATATTGTTGGATTGATGAAAGTAAGATTATATAGTGTTAACACTGCTGATTTGTTCAGTTCCGGCAGATTAGCTGAATCTAAGCTTATCAAATTGTTGGAAATGTCTGCGTACTGGTCTAAATCCAAACTTCTGCCGATGCTTATCGTTTCGCTGAAATTTATCTTCCCGTAAGTTGTAGTTAAGACTAAATTAGAAATGTTAGTAACATCAATCGCCGGGAAATCCGTCCCGCCGAATTCCGTAGAGATGATGTAATCACAGGCTACATAAGTTCCGTTGTCTATAGGCAAGTTGTCGTATGTGCCGCAGAGATTGGCATCAAGATAAAATTTTAATTTAGTGTCATTAGGCAGGCAGCTTTCATAAGATGCAATCCAATTTTCATAGCAGGCATTTACTGTTAAGGTTCTCGTTTCAGAAATGTCATCTACTCCTGTGCCTGAATCAAGAGCATATACTTTGTAAGTATAAACACCATTTGCTAAAGAAGTTTTGTTTAAAGACCATGTTGTGCTGGGAAGGGAAGAGCCCGCATCCATAGAATAATTTACTCCGTTCCATTCCAGTTGGGCTTGGGTAGCATTGCCATTGGTTAACGAAATATTGATTACAGTAAAATTAGTTAAAATAGTGCTGCCGTTGTCGGGGGTGGGAGAAGCAAAAGTAAAAGTTAACGGAAGTGTATAATTAATTCTCAGGAGGGGTCTATATTGGGCATCAGAATAATCACTGCTGGTAAAGGAAGAAGTCCCGCTGCTTGTAGTATTTGTTCTGATTAACAGCCCGTAATTGGAAAAAGTGTCATTAAGCCAGCTTTTAATAAGTTCGGTTACATCCCAGCCGTACCAAACATTAACCGTAGGTTTTACTATTGTCGTGCTACTCCAAACCGTTAAATCGTAATCACCGCCGGCTGTACTCCAGTTAGCTGTTCCATTGTAAGTGTTCCAAGTGGCTCCATTATTGGTTACATCTCCATCGCCTGTCCCTTCCGTCCAGGAGCGGTTAATGCGGTGAGCATAAACTATAGGATCTGGTCCAATACCTAAGGAGAGGACATATAATTTTAATTCGGCAACAATGACAGTTGCTTGGGCAGGAATTGAAGAGAGATTAAATTCAAAGAGGGCATTGCGGTCATTATCTGGCTTTATGTCCAGAGAATCACTTGCACCAAAATCCATGTCGGGCTTTATACTTCTTAAGTGAGTATCCTTTCCCGTATTGTTGTCAGGCTGCCGGATATCGGTGATTAAAGCTGCTGAAGCTGTTCCTAAGAGTAAAAGACATGCGACTATAACTAAAATTATCATTTTCATGTTTTCTCCCTCCAGAAGTATATTTTGGCCATGCCCGCTTTTCTGATTGAGATTTTGCCTGCCCCTTCCAAAAAGGCAAAAGTGTTGGCGACCGTGTGGCGGGAAAGATGAAGCCTTACGGCTAATTCAGAAACAGTGAATCCGCTTTTGTTGTTTTTTAGTTCGTTAATTATGATCTCCCCGTTCATTTAAGATTTTCCTGTTTGTATTGTTTATCAGTAATGCTTAGCAATAATTTTCAGAATCAACATTATTAAACCATAAAAGTAAGCGTTGTTGGTAGCAGTAATGGATAGCAACTATATAAATGTTTGTATTTCTGAACTTTTGCGTTTTAAGCTTACCAATATTCTGCTTTTGTGAGGAAAGCGCAAAAGTCTAGTAAGGAAAAAAGTTCTTATTTAAAGAATCTTATTCAAAGAAAAAAGTGTCCAGTAACATTTAATTTTAAGCTAATAGCTTTCCATAGGAAATAAGGGGGT
>JBFMFP010000078.1:0-5332 GCA_040751885.1 Nanobdellota archaeon | reverse complement strand
ATCTTCGACGATACACTTAACAAAGCACAAGTTGGGTACTACCATCTCTCGATTTCAAAATACATCTTTCTCCGACGATAAATTTTCAAAAAAATTTTATGCAAAGTCAATAACTTGTAAACTCGGGACTAAATGAACTATCAAGTCTCATTGTTTCAGAAATTAAGACTTTCTTAATATTTTTTGGTTTGCCTCCGATTGAAGCAAATATTTTATCTGTTTTTTCAAATATATCTTTTTCTTTTTTTGTTAAATCTTTTAAATTGACAAACTTAAATTTGAAATTATCGTTCCATTCTTGTGTATATTGTCCTAAATCTCTTATTGGTTTACCATCATAATCTTTTGCACCTTTAATCTTTTCCTTTACTGTTTCAGGCACGATTATTACTTGGAAACCAGATGTTTTTGCATCATCAACCATGTTTCTTGCATCAAACATTTCCCTCGAAGTAAGGAAAATTACTTTTTTTAGTGAATTTAATAATTTACAAGCATGTGCTGCTATATCTATCCAAGTAAGTTCGTCATGACATTTTCCAGCATCATATTTTGACAAATCTGCGGTTAATAACTCAGCAATCTTTTCTGATTTACATTCTAATAATACATCTTTAACTCTTTGAGTATAAGCGGTCCTTCCGACATTTGTTCTTTCTCTATTAAGTGCTTTTCTCATTACTTTAGTAATTGAAGTAATATTATAGGAAAATAGAAAATTCTCTTCCTCTGCAACCAAAAGCCCACCCACATATATTCGTGAAGTTTTACTTTTGCTATAAACTTCTCCAACATCTGTTTTTTCTAATAATTTCTCATTAGAGAACATCAAGAAGAAATTTTTAGCGGAATCTATATGTTCATCTTTACAGCCTTCAAGAATTACTTCAGTTCCAATAAATTTTGTATCTTCTGACTCTTCAATCAATGCGTGTAAAGTTTCAATAGTGCTAAATCCATGCTTTGGGGCTTTTGCAGTAGTTATTTTGCCAAATTTTGAGATTAGTGTGATACGAATATTTTTTCTATTGAATGTTGCAAGAGCATCTTTTAAGCCTACTCCAAACTTACCAATGACTTTATCGGGGTTTTTTAGCTTTTCATCATTTTCTTTCTGTGTAAGATGTGTATACTGGATTCCCCTCCCATAATCCCTAATATGCCAATTTCCTTTTTTATCTTTGAAAATTTCAATCTCTTTTGTATTGGTCAATCTTTGCTCATCAATAGCATTTGCGATTACCTCACGTATTGCATGATGGATTTCCCAATGTTCGAGAACTTTCTCTATATTCAAATCAAATTTCTTTGCTTCATTATTCGAAGATAATTTTGCCATTTTCATCAATCCTTGCTACCTGCCACTCATAATTTTTTTGTAATATCACTTTTTGGATTTGTTGTCTTATTATATGAAGAGAAGGAATCTTATACTCTTTTGATAAGAATAATATGTCACTAACAGTTTCTTTTTTATTCATACCTTTGAAAACAACAAAATCAATAGGGTTTAAGATTGGTTTTACGTCAAATGGGTCTAATTTCAATGCTTTAAATGAGGGGAGTATTGCTTTATTGAAAACTTTCTCAGCTTCTTT
Source organism: Nanobdellota archaeon (assembly GCA_040751885.1). Classification (GTDB taxonomy): domain Archaea; phylum Nanobdellota; class Nanobdellia; order Woesearchaeales; family GW2011-AR9; genus JBFMFP01. The sequence goes on along the minus strand of JBFMFP010000078.1, from coordinate 3,734 downwards.
TCTACCTTTCTCTCTTGCTATTTCTCTTAATTTTTCTTCTCTCTCATCAAATCTTTCTTCTTTCTTTTCAATATCTTGTTCTTTTTTCTGATATTCGTCTAACCACGTTCTTATTGTTGAGCCTTTTAGTTTTAAATGTAAATCAGAAACTCGGACTATTTCACCACAACAAGGACAAATACAAAGAATCTTCCTGAACTCCTGCAATTGTTCTAATAAGATATTCATTTGAACACCTTGTATGAAACTCGTTTATCTGCTATAGCATCTTTTATTGATTTCTGATGTTCGTTTAATCGAGCGTTGCCACTTTTTACTTCAATAAAATTAATTGATTTGACTTTGTTTATCGAGAGCCCATTAAATGTAATCAAATCTATTGGATCACCTAAGAATCTTGAATCTGGCAATTCCCATTTAAAATCAGCCATAGTAGGCAAAACTTTTTCTAGATTCTTTCCGACATTTACTGCTTTAGTAGTAATCTGTGCTTTCTCAGTAGCTAATTTTTTTCTTTTCTTTAAGTCTTCTAACCTTTCTTTTAATTGTTCTTTGAGTTGCTTTTGTATTTCTAGTGCTTTTTCTGGGAAGGGTTTTGTGCCATCGAAAAGAATTGCTTCTGATAGCTTAAATTCTCCTCCGCATTGACATTCTGCATAAATATTTGCTTCTCTTAATTTCTGGATTATTTCTTCTGTCTTCATTCTATTATCTTTTATCTCAGTTACTATATAAAATTTGTTAAATTCGTAGGTGGGGCTTCCGTTTCGTTTTCGTTTTGTAGCGAGGGGGCAAATTGCAACTAACGTTTGCGATCGCGTCGTTGCTGTTAAATCCCCTGAGGAGCGTTAGCGACGAAAGCGCAGCGTGGTGCGAACGTAGTGAGCAAGTTTTCTGTCGTCGTGCAGAGAAACACTGGCACCGTCTTAGAGTTAATAGTCGTTAGGGTGGGGCGTTATTTTCCTCGGTAACCAAATTTCTTATCGTAGGTTTTATGATCGATAATGTCAAGAACAAAAGCAACAATCTCTACTTCAGTTCCACCGTCAGTTAAAGAATACAACATTCTCCAGAAGATCGGAAGCTCAACGTGAAAAAGGTTGTTTGTTCCGTATTTCATTTTGTATTCGCTGGGAATAAGATTCTTTGCAATAGGCTCACCGTAATGGGGGTTGGATTTGATTAGCTCTACTTTTTGATTAACTGCTTTGAGAATCATCCGCTCAGTTTTGGAAGTGGGCGCTTCTTCATTCAAACGCTTATAGACTTCCTCCGCTTCGGGAGATAATTTTACGCGGATAATTTTCATAATTCCATACCCTCAGCTATTGCTTTGTGCAGATTTGGATTAGGATTATGTATCCAAGTTATGCCTCTCATGGTTACTAAGATCTTATTGCTCAATTCAAGGTATTCAAGAATGACTTTAAGAGTGTTGTGGTTTATTTGTTTTGGAAGTTTTTGTTTAAGTTCAGCGACGGTTATGACACTTTCATCCATATTTTTGAGAGTATCTTCTACCATAAGCACGGTGTTTAAAGTTGGACTATGTTCAAGCCGATGTTCGTATTGAAGTTCTTCCATTTTAATATCTGATATTTATGAGTTAATAACTATTAAATATTAACTTATATTTAAATGTTTCGTTAAGATTTTGCTGTTTCCCACAAAAGGTCAAAGTATCGCTTATAGCTTTTGGCGACTTCGTTTGATTCAATGAGGATCACCGACGGCTGTTCAGAATAGATAAAAATAGCTACTTTGTTCCCATAAATCTCTGTAAATGTTAAGTCTTCAAATGATTTCGAAATAAAGCGAACTTCTGTAATGGGTAGTTTTTTCTTTTCTTGAGCAAAAATACTTTTATCAAAAATAACTTTAAACTTAATACCTGCTTTTACTCGTGCTTCAATAATTCTAGGAAAATCCCATTTTAATGCTTTTTCACTTAATCCTGCTGCTCCATAGGCGTAAATAGATTTTCTTGTTCTTACAATATCATTTAGAACTGTCTTTAATCCCTCTTTACCGGTGTAAACTTGGATTTTAGGCGTATTTTCTTCTTTCTTTTGGATTAGTTTTAATTCGTCGAGCGTCTGTTCTAAAGCAGTTTTCTTGTCCTCTAAGAGTTTTATTAATTGTTCTGGTGGAGCAGCAGAAAAATACTTTTTACCATTTTGGATAGAGAAGCTAACAATCCCTCTGGCCATTAGTCTCTCCAAAATATCATAAATTGAAGCACGAGGGATATTGGCAGTTTTAGCGATAGCGGAGGCTAAAGCAGGAGATAAACGTAAGCTGGCAAGATAAACAGCCGTTTCGTTCTTGTCCAATCCAAATTTTTCCAAACCTTCTTTCACTTCCATAACTTAAAGAAATAGTGGCTTATTAATAAATGTTGTGTTAAAAACACAGCAAAAGTATAAATATCAAAATGACGTAAGCTACTACAGGATGGTTACAAGAACAATTTACAAAGCAGAAACGACGAAAATGGATAGCGATTATGCTATATATCATGCAGGAAATAAAGGATTCGACAAAATGTCAGCGATATTGAAAAGAAGTGGCGCAGAGAAAATTGACACTGGATATGATGTACAAGATGAAGGATATATCTCTGATCACAGCAAATTCTGGGGCCATTACTTACTCAACGGAATAGCTGTAAGCTTTTATTTTTTTACGAGCAATTTTGACCCCGAAACTCTTCATTGTGGTGAACCAAGAAAGTATGAAAAACCGACAACAATATTTACAGCAAGGCTGGTTGGTGAAAAAGAAAAAATAAGTGGAGTTGAAAGAATAGTTATTGAAGCTATAAAGAAATGGGAAGGTCACCATGAGAGAAGCAGGTAAAATTTATGAGCTGGATGACCAAGAATATCGACACTTAAAGGATAGACTAAGTGAGAGTAAATTGAGGTTAGTGTTTGAACAGCTGGAAGACGGCGATGGTCGGTCTTCAGGTGTTAATTTGATAAGGTATCCCAATTATGCGATTAGTGATCCAATATATTCTGGCTTGAAGGTTGGAGTTAAGGTTTCGCGAAAAGGTATTTGTGGTAATATTACTATCTGTTCTTGGGATTCAACTTTAACCTCACTTCTTGAAGAATTGGTGAAGAATAAATAAGCGCCCCACCACGTTTAGATTAGTTCTTTTTCGTTCAGGTGCCAGTGTTTAAGATTGATAATTTATCCGCAAGGAGTGTAACGTTTTAGACGACAAAAAATTGGATTTAACATCGGAATTTAACGAAGTTTGATTTTCCCTCGTGGAGCCGAAGGCGTAACAGAGCTGGAAATTCAATTTGGGAGAGCAGGGGAAAACGCTTGGCGTTTTAGGCGAAGCCGACCCTGCGAACCGTTAAATTCCTGTTAGTTGCGTCGCCAGCTTACGAGCGAAGCGGAGTTCTGGCGACCTGCGTCCGCAGAGTTATTTTCAAGGGCGTTTCTATCGAGTGCGAAGCACAATCAAGAATAAGTATCAAGGGACAATTTTAGTTCGTCGTCGTTTCGTCGTGGGGGAGGGGGCGTCGTGTTTTTTGCTTCTTTTTTACAAAAAAGAAGATTAGTGTCCTCTATTATCACTGGACAATGGCCCCTGAACTTTTGCGTTTTCTAAATAAATAGTGCAAAAACTGGGCAAAAACGAAAGTTTTATATACTTTTAGTTGCTACTTGTAGCAACAATGAGAAAAATAAAGATTGAAAAAGGGAATTTAGCGATT
>JBFMFP010000077.1:0-5387 GCA_040751885.1 Nanobdellota archaeon | reverse complement strand
TCCACAAGTAGCATTTACACAAGAATTCAAACAAGAATCGGTATTATCTTGATTCCCATCATCGCACTGTTCGCCAGGCCCTTTAAATCCATCACCACAAATAGCATTTTTACAATTATTCAAACAAGAATCGGTATTATCTTGATTCCCATCATCACATTCTTCTTCCGGATCTTCAACACCATCACCGCATCTGCTAATTGCTTGTACAATCCAATATCCGATAGGAGAAACTTCATTTTTTAGCCCAAATATCTTTCCTTTATCAATAAAGATGGTCTCATCTTTAAAAATAAAAGACACTCCGTTCTGGTTTTCAACAACTGTAAAACTAACGGCCTCATTGGGAGTAAAACGATAAATGTTTCTTCCGCCGGCCTGCATGCCCGTCAGCACATAATCATCTCCCCAGCCGACAAGATTTTCTACCAAGGTTTTCCGGTCAGCGAATCCTGCAACAATGTTGAACTCTTCAATCGCTTTATTAACAAGGATATCATCTTCTTTCTGCTTAGCGCCACCCCATTGTGGCTCCCCTTCAGGATTAAAGTAAAGCAGACCATCAGCTCCGCTTAATAATACGTGCAGAATAAGCTCCTCATGATAAAAGGTGTTAGCTAAGGGCACATACACATATTTACTGTAATTCCAATTCTTCCTGCCGGCAAGAAAAGGCCTCTTTTTTTTCATGGTTTTAGCTTATAAGAAAAAGATGTAGGTATATATATCTTCTGCTGAAGAGAAATAGCTTAAAAGAAAAGAGTGGGGCTGCCGGGACTTCCAAGCTGCAACCCATTTTGCTTGGTGGGCTTTAGCCTGCCCTACTTGCTTAGATTGCTGGCTTTTGAACCCGGAACACCTACGTCTCAGAAAACCAGCCAGCTTTGAATGTACCAGCTTTTTCTTCAGCGTAGTGCTCTTTCCTGCGCCGGGCGAAAGGTTAACTTTCTGCGCGTCCCAGGTTGAGCTACAGCCCCGTTAGGTAAACAAAATCAAAAGGTTATTTATAATGTTTTTGGTAGACTTATATTAATTTCACCATTAACCATTTATATTTTAGTCTGTCTGGGCTGGCGGGTCGGCCTGCCTCGGTGAAAACCCGCTGGCAGTATTCGCCGTAACTTCACTTGTTTTCCTGAAGGTTTTCACATCTTAACTTCGGCAAATAGCTCCGCTCGGCAGGCACGTTTAATGACCCTGCCAGCCCAGACCTAATACGTGCCATTAACCAGCTTTTTCACCGCTATCCAAATTTCCGCCGATTACCAATTCTCCGCTTTTATCCATCCCTTTCTTAGAGCGGTAAAAGAAATAGCCGATAATCAGAAAAGTTATGACTGGTGAGAGCCAGGCAGGAATATCTGCACCAAAACTGTCTGCAAGCATTATCCCTCCCAAAAAAAGAATGGAATACATTGCCCCGTTCTTCAGCAGCTTATACTTCTTTACCCTTTCAATATTGCCTATAGTCAGCTGCCTGACCATCAATGCGCCGATGCCATTGCCGATGAGAATTAGTGGGATGGAAAAAGTGAAGGCAAATGCTCCCAATACTCCGTCAATGGAAAAAGATGCATCAATAACTTCCAGGTAAAGAAGCTTGCTTATATCTCCCATGCCGGAATCTTTGTGCAGCATCTCATGCTCCATTTTCTCAGCATTCTGCTTAAATCCATGGGTGATAAAAAAAGCTGTTGAGCCGACGACTGCCCCAAAAGCCATCAATGGATTCTGCTTTAATGCAAACCAGACTACTGCTGCAAGAATGATGGAAACGGCGGCATAAAACCAGACACCCTGCCGGACAAAAAACTTTTCTGCGTGCAGACCCATCACTTTTGGCTCTAAAAACAGCCAGTGGAAAAAGAGAAAGACCAAAAAAATTCCTGCCCCACTCAAGAGAACAGGCGCAGATTTCTCCATAGCTTCCACAACACTTGCATCCGAGCTGAATGTGGCTGTAAATGCTCCCACCATTCCCAGAGAAGGGTTAGTTACCCAGATGATGGCCAAAGGCAGCAGACCCCTAACTACAAAAACAGCTATGAGCATTCCCCATAACAAAAACCATTTCTTTGCCCGTGCAGAAACTTTGCCCAGAACCTCGGCATTAATCACAGCATTGTCAATACTGTTAATTACCTCAAACAGGCTTAACCCCAGCACTACCAAAAGCATTGAAAAAATGTCTAACATACATCAGGCAAAAAGAGGGATTTATTTATAATATTTATTTATGATTCTTTTGTTGGGATATATTTATGGTTCTTGTTGGAACATATTTATGGTTCTTTTGTTGGAATGTTGTTAAATTGTTATCAGAATATTTTAATTGATTATTAAATCAATCGATTTTATTAAATCAATTGATTATTAGAATAATACCAAAATGAATTAGCTAGATTCAAAGAGCAAAATGGTAACCTAGAGGTTTATACAAGAAGCTTATACAAATTTCAGAGGGCCCCCTTTCTTTTTGATCTTTGTAGATATAACACTAAATCCGTCTACTAACTCCTGTCTTATTTTAGCCCTTGCCGAAATGCCTTCTTTATTTTCCGTTGTGCTTAACTTATTATCAACAGTTACAAGCAACGCTTCAACATCTGCCAGTATTTCCCTCAAAAAAGAATCCTTCAAATTCACCATTTACCTCAGAATTATTCTTTACTTTAAAAAATTTTCTAATCGTTGGCACAGTCCAAAAAGTGAGTGATGGCAAGGCCAAGAATGTCCGACCAAAAGGGCAATATACTGGGGATTAAAGTCCGAAAACAATAGAGATAAACGACGATTATACTTCTCAAAAAACATCGGGTTTTCGGTTGGTCTGACTCCAGCAATCACTCACGAAACGGACTGTGTCTAATCGTTAAAAAGTCGTTAAAAAGTTTTTGTTGTTTTTATTTAAACCAACGTCCTCTGCAATATCGTTCCTGCAAACAGGTTGAATAAAAGCATTACTACGGCAGAAATAAAGCAGTATAACATAGTGCTGTTAACCAAATTCTTCCCTAATTCATACCTTTCTCCAAGCTTGTCTGAGCCATTTTCAATGCCGTTGCTTAAAATTGTCAGTATGTAAGCGATCTGAATGATGTAAATTCCTACAACTATCTGGAAATGATAGGTAGGTATGCCTATGCCGAAAATGGTGAGCATATCTCCAAACCCTGCCCCGCCTGCACTTTGCTGTGCTTGAGCAAAGCCCCCTAACTGTGCACTTAACTTTGTTAATATCGTAGCAATCATGGAAGTAATGCCGACAACAATGCCGGCAATTGCCGGGGTAAGAAACTTAACCTGCGATTTCATTGAAGAGATAACATCAGCCATCAAATCTTTCAGCCTTTCTTCCACGCCATGAATTTCTTTGATGTATCTGGACATTGACAGCAGGGCCTGAGCAGCTATCCTCGGCCCTTTCTTAATGCTCTCAACAAGGACCTTCATAGACGATTCAATAAATTTGGAGGGGAACGCAGAAACTGCACCAACTTTTGGGTCAAATAATGACTGCTCTAAACCCATGCCCAGCTTAGTGATATTTCTTTCTGCAAGGTTAAAAAAGTCGCCGGAAGTTGTCCCATGCATCGTTTCAGCCACTTTCGCAAAAGCAATCTCTGCAGGAAGACCGTCTCCCAGCCTGTTTCCCAGCTGAAACAAGGCTGAAGAAAATTCGTCTTCCAGCTCCTTTGTCTTTCTGCGCACTTCAATAACATTCATTGAGCGCAGGGCAAAATACAGTCCAATTGATCCACCCAGCCCGGCAATGATTACCAATGACAACATTGAAGCGCCTATACCGTATGGGCCTACTTTATCCGCTTCTGCACATTCTATCCCTTTTTCTGGAGGGCAGACGTAATCCAGCATCTTCAGATTTTCACTGCCGGCAAATCCAAAATCAGGCATGTTTAAAGAGTGCATAATTAAGGGGCTAAACCCGATTAATAAAGAAACAATGAAAATAGCAACGCAAAAATACAAAGGGTTAACATTTATAACCAGTTTCTTTCCCAGAGGAATATTTACATTTTTGAACTTGTTTAACGCCGGCTGCTCACTTATATCTACTGCTCCATAACCGGCCGGGCGCTTGGATAAAATGACTCTGCCCAGGTAATATACGCCTATAGGCAGGCTGACATTGTAAATCACCGAGATGTAAATCATGGACACAAAAGGATTAGAGCCTTCACCGCCGCTCATAAAACTGACCACCAATGGCAGTATAACCAATCCTAGGATGGGAAGAATTATTCCTAACATATGCAGCATGGTCATCGGCGATTTCAAAGAATGGGCATAATGGAGCATATTTTCATAAGTCCCGTTAAGAACCACGTCCAGGGATTTATCCAGCAGGGCCAGACGCCTTTCTTCTGCCGGTTCAAACAACGACGATTCTACTAAATGGAACGATTCCACAAACTCTTTATCCCATTCGCCCCACATTTGCAGGTAAGCGTCCGCAGAATCGCGTATGGTGCTGTATTTTTCTGTTTCCACATCCCAAAGAATTTTCCTGAAATCAAGGGAGAGGGGCGGCTCAAGATGGTCTGCGGCAAATTCAATCGCCCTTTCTAAATTGGAAGTATGCCTCATGTACGTAACCAGGTAAAAAATGCTCTGAATCATCTGGTTGGAAGCTTTCATCCTCCAGGTATTGGCCATAAAATCAGGCATTTTCTGCAGGGCGGGAATCATCAGCATCCCGGCGATAAGGAAAAAGAGCACAAAAAAGAACATTTTAAATACGGCAAAAGAAACCAAAGAGCCAAAAACAATCGCTGCCAGCGGCAAAAGATAAGATAAAGCAATTACTCCGGAAGGGCGGACGTTCAAATGGCAGACATCCAGATTTTTCTGCATTGCTTCTGCCTTTGCTGAATCAATTTTCAGCTTAAGAATGTTATCAGAGAAATTGCAGGCTTTTTCATACAAAGAATAATGTGCAGGATATAACTCGCTTTTAAACTCAGTGTATTCCTTAGTGCTGACTTTAGCCGGGGGCGGAGCTTCGCCGAATTCCTCGCTGACTTTCTTTTTGTACCTCTCCAGCAACTCCTGGTACTCTTTCTCTTCCATCTATACCTCTTTAAAGGTAAAAGAAGTATTGTTTAAAAACATTCTGCCTGAGAAATATTCAGAAATTAACATATTATGAATAATTTACTTCAATTTCCGCAAACACTTTCCCGCCGGGCAACTTATCGTAAACAAGCACATGCTTGCTGGCAACATTTCCCGAATAGGATATGAAAAGAACGTAAGATTCTCCTGTCTTCAAGCCAGGTATTTTTTCAGTCTGGATGACCAAAACTACACCATTTGCATCCCTGAGCACGGTGTAAGCGGTCAGCTCTATGCCGGACAAATCTACA
>JBFMFP010000008.1:0-30823 GCA_040751885.1 Nanobdellota archaeon | reverse complement strand
AAGGTAGATATATAAAGTTTGTGGTGGTAGATTCAAATAGTAAGCCCAAACATAAAATTTATAATTTATATATTGAAACATGAATAAAAAGCCACAACAAACAAAAAAACCCAAAAAATGAAGAAAAAGAACAGAACGATTAACAACAATCAATTTTAACAACAGTTAATTTTAACAACAATTAATTTTACAAAATGTGGACGCATAACCTTAACCCAACCTTGCTCCATCTCGGGCCCTTGGAAATAAGATGGTATGGATTAGTTTATGTTTTGGGCTTTTTCTTGTCCGTAGGATGGATGTTTTATCTTAAAAAGCAGGGAAAATTAGGTCTAAATAAAGAAGATGTCTGGGATTTAGCTTTTTACTTAATACTCGGCGTTCTTATTGGCTCAAGGCTGTTTGAAATATTCTGGGAACCGCAATATTACCTTTCCAATCCCTTAAATTTATTTAAAATATGGGAAGGAGGGATGAGTTTTCATGGGGGGCTTGCAGGAATTGTGCTGGCCTGCTGGCTTTATTGCCGGAAAAAAAAGCTGAATTTTTGGAAGATTGCTGATTATTTAAGTTTGCCGGCTATTTTTGCTTTGGCTTTGGGAAGGCTTGCCAACTTCATTAACGGAGAATTAGTCGGCAGAGCCTGGAATGGAAAATGGTGCGTCGTCTTTCCTGAATATGATAACTTATGCAGGCATCCGAGCATGATTTATGCAGCAGGACAAAGGTTTATTGTCTTCATTTGGCTGTTATTTTTGACTTTCAAAGACAGGTTTAAAGAGGGATTTATTTTCTGGAACTTTGTCTTTTTTGAAGGAATAGGAAGAATTATAGTTGATTTCTTCAGGGAAGACACTCTTTATTACGGATTTAGCTTAGGCCAGTGGTTCAGCCTGGTTATGGTCATTGTCTCTTTATGGACTTTTGTGAAATATTACCGCGAAGACTGGAAAAAGATATTAAAAAGTGCTTATAAAAAAAGAAGATAGAAAGGGCGTCTTGTTTTGGTTATTTTCTGAAAAGAACATTTAGGGGCGTCGTTTGTTATTTTTGGGCAACCAAAAGCTTTATATATCAATTGTATTATTAATCATACATATGTATAAAAAGATAAAATTTACAGAGAATACATTGCAGGTATTATCTCTGTTTACGAATGATTTCAGCAGGGAATATTATATTCGGGAAGTTGAAAAATTATTAAAAATAAGCCCAAGAACAGCACAGCTTATTCTTGAAGATTTAGAAGATAAGGGGATTATTGAATCAAAAACTAAAGGCAAGATTAAAACATTTAAATTAAATCCGAGCGAATTTACTAAGAGGTATCTTGTTTTTGTAGAGCAATATAAGGTAATAGCATTTTTAGAAAAGAAACTTTTAATCAAAGAAATTATAGAAAAAATAACCCCGCATATTAAGGGAATAGGAATTATATTTGGGAGTTATGTCAAAGGATTGGAAAAAGAAGGCTCTGATTTAGATATTTTTATTGCAGGGAGTTATAACGATGAGGAGATAAAAAGAGTTTCAAAAAATTTAGGCATAGAAATAAGCATTAAATGTTATCCTATGAAAACTTTTGAATTAAACTTAACTAAAGATATTCTCCTGAAAGAAGTTTTAAAAAATCACATAGTTTTCTTAAATGCGGAGCAATTTATACGGAAGGTCTTAAAAAATGGATAAAATAAGATAGTGTGCTGGAAAGAAAGAAGGATTAAGCTTAATTGAACCAAGTTCAGATTTAGCAAATGCTTATCTCAAAAAAGCCGAAGAAGCTCTTGAATCAATGAGAGTAAACATAATCAAAGATTGGAAAATCTCAACAGCATATTATACAATTTATTTTTCACTATACTCCGTCTTGATGAAACTGGGCGTAAAATGTGAGATTCACTCCTGCACTATTGAATTTGCGAAGAGATTCCTCAAAGAATACTTTGAAGAGACAGAGTTAAATTTTGCTGAGGACTCATTAAAAGCAAGAGTTGATTCCCAATATTATATTGATAGAACTGTTCCAGACGAACAATATAATAAAATGACTAAAAAAGCTCCTGAATTTCTGGTTAAGTGCAAATCAGTTATTATCAAATTAAACGAAAAAAAGGTTAATGAAATAAGGGATAAATTTCAAAAGGGTATCGCGGCCTAATGGTGTTGCGGAACTTCAGAATAAACCTCAGAATAGTGAAGTAATCCGCATCCAAAAGATTTATTAAAGAAAAGAAATTAACAAGACAAAATGGCAAAAACGACGAAAGTGGCAAAAATAACGAAAGGAGAAAAAGAAGAAAATAATGATAAAATTTGGGCTTTTTTGGGCATTCTTCTGACCATTGTCGGCTTTGTCCTGGTTCTGCTGCTGAAGAAGGAGAGCAGATATGCAATGTATTATGCAAAGCAGGGGTTGGTTTTATTTATTGCCGGCGTGATTACTTCAGTAGCAAGTGCAGTCTTAAATTTTGTGCCTTTCTTAGGAAAACTCGTCAGCGCCTTATTATGGCTGTTTGTAGTCATCCTCTGGATAATGGGCTTAGTTTATTCTCTATCAGGAGCAGAAAAGAAAGTGCCCTTGATCGGAGAATTTGCCGAGAAGATTAAAATTTAGAGCAACTAAGCAACTATGAGCACAACGAAAGAATACCAAGAGCAGTATTTTCTTAAAAAACAAATCCGCGTTCTGGGAATTGATGATGCCCCTTTTGATTTTAAAGATGAAACCTGCCTGGTTATTGCTGCCTTTTTCCGCGGCGGGGAATGGATGGACGGGGTTCTGAGCACAAGAGTCGAAGTTGACGGCGAGGATGCAACTATAAAGCTTATAGACTTAGTTAACAAAAGCAAGTTTAAAGCCCAAACTAGAGCTATTTTTCTGGATGGAATTGCTTTAGGAGGATTTAATGTTGTTAATATTAACAGCCTCCATAAGCATACGGGAATACCCGTACTGGCCATAGTAAGAAAGAGGCCTGATTTTATAACTCTGGAAAAAACGCTAAAAAGGCTGGGCATGGACAGAAAATACCAACTGATGGAGAAAGCTGGCCAGCCCAAAGAAGTAAAGTTAAAGCAGGGAAAGCTCTTCATCCAGACTGCCGGAATTGGTTTTGAAAAGGCAGAAAAAATTTTACGGCTTTGCTGTACCCGAAGCTATCTTCCCGAAGCGATTAGAGCTGCTCATTTAATCGGCGCTGGGGTGATTAAAGGAGAAAGCAAGGGGAAAGCTTAGGTTTATATTTGGTCTGTCTGGGCTGGCGGGTCAGCCTGCCTCGGTGAAAACTTGCCGGTGTAAGTTGCTGCAACTTTGCTGGTTTTTCCTAAAGTTTTCACATCTTAACTTCAGGTAAATAGCTCCGCTCGGCAGGCATACTTAATGACCCGGCCAGCCCAGACTTAATACGTTACGTGCAAGCTTAGGAATAATACAATTTTCCGGATTCCTTCTGCTCGCGCTCTTTAACGCTTGCGGGCTTGTTTATTCTTGGGCGGTGGCTGGAGTGATCCCTGCGCAGAGTTATCCCTAAATTGCGTAAAAATAAATTCATCCCTTCTTCCATGCTGAAAGGCCCCTGCAATAGGCCTTCTCTTGCCGGAAGGCCCGAGAAAACAATCAACCTGTTAGAGATGTAGTCCAAAAACATTAAATCGTGGTCAACAACAAGCACGGTTATGTCCCTTTCCCAGGCCAGATTTTTTATCAGCCGTGAAATCAACAGCCTCTGCTCAACATCAAGGTAAGCTGAAGGCTCGTCCAATAAAAACAAATCAGCATCTTGGGACAAGCAGTGGGCAAGGGAAACTTTTTGCAGCTCCCCCCCGGAGAGCTCAGATAATTTCTGTGCAAATAATTTTTCCAGCCCCAGCGGCTTGATCAACTGGTGGTTATATTTATCTACTGCTTCTTTTAAAAAATCAGCAACCTGCTGGTCGGACTCTGTTTCCAGATACTGCGGCTTGTAAGCTACCCTGATTTTCCCACCCAACTTCCCGGAATCAGGCTTTATTAAGCCGGCTAAAATCTTTACGAAAGAAGTCTTGCCGATGCCGTTCTCTCCCAAAACACCGATGATTTCATTCCTATACAAGGAGCCCTGCTGGGCAGTTAACTTGAAGCTGCCTAACTTCTTCTGCAATTTTTCCCAGGAAGTAAGCTTAACTGCTTTCACTCCTTTCGTTTCCTGCATCTTCTCAAACTTGATGGCATTATCCCTAAAACGGACATTTTCTTCTTTAAGGAAACCATCCAAGAAAGCATTAATGCCCTCCCTTGTTGCCTTAACTCCGGAAACAATGCCAAAAGCACCTTCCTTACCATACATGATATTAACCAAATTAGTCATGTAATCCAAAATAATCAAGTCGTGCTCAATGGCTATAACTGCAGTTTTGCCATCGGTTAAAGAGCGGATAAATTCAGAAATATTAATTCTCTGCTTAATATCCAGATATGATGTTGGCTCGTCAAACATATACAAATTAGCGTTTTTAAGCACAGCAGCGGCAATAGCTACTTTTTGCAACTCCCCTCCGGAAACTTTGGAAATGTCTGTATCTAAAAAATCTGTAAGCTGCAGCTTTCTGGATAGCTCATCTATCTTTCCTGTTTGCTCTTCAGCATGCTCTTTCCTGCCTACTTTCGCCAACAGCTCTCTTACCGTGCCGGAGAACTGCTTGGGTATCAAATCCACCTGTTGGGGCTTATAAGACAGGGAAATTTCCTTCTTTTGCAGCTTCTGGATGAATTTCTGTGTTTCCGTCCCTTTAAAATAATTCATTACTTCTTTCCAGTCGGCTTCTTTCTTCCATTCCCCTAAATTGGGCTTGAGCAGGCCGGACATAATTTTTAAAGCAGTAGATTTGCCTATGCCGTTTTTTCCGACAATGCCGGTAACTTCTCCGAATAATGGGGCGGGAAGGGAATAAAGCTCAAACATATTCTCGCCATAGCGGTGTATCGGCGGCTTGTTTAAGGTGGCAGGAAGATTGATTATTTCAATAGCGTTAAATGGACAGCGCTTTGGGCAGATTCCGCAGCCTGTGCAGAGAAATTCATCAATTCTTGCTTTTTTATCCGGTTCGCCGGGAACAACACAATCCGATCCGCTCCGGTTTACCGGGCACAGTTTAGCGCAAAGGTAATCGCCGCACTCGCTGGGGTGACATTTGTTCCTTTCCAAAATAGCTATTCTTTTCTTCACTGGAAGGAGATATTTTGCTTTGTTTTTATATTATTTTTGTTTGTTACAGATGCCCCGAAAGATGAACATTAGACCTTCTCTTTACAACTAATTTTGCAATACTTTTAAAACTTTACAACTAATATTTACAATACTTTTAAAAATAAGCTTAATTAAGGAAACAAGTGTATGGCAAAGTGCGATATCTGCGGCAGCAAAATAGCTGAATTATTTTTGGAGAAATTAAAAGGGGCTGTTGTTAAAAAAGCAGGCTCTAACAAGCAGTATTTTGTCTGCTTTGAATGCCAGAAAAAGTTCAGGTCAAAAGAAGAACTGCTGGAACAGATAAAATAAAACAAGTTAAATCCTTTTAAAAAACAAAACATAACTTTAAAATCATACTTAAGCCCCTGTGGCTCAGATGGCAAATGTCACGCCATTTGAGAGGCGAAGCCTACGCTACGCTTCGGCGAAGAATAAAAATACAACCCGTTCACCTTAAATCACATTCATGCCCCTGTGGCTCAGCGGCTAGAGCGGCGCTCTCGTAACTCTTCAGAGAGGGAAGCGCAGATCGAGGGTTCAAAACGCAAGCAATCTATGCAAGTTGGGCGGGCATAAAGCCCACCGCGAGCAGTAAAGTTGCTGTATGGAAAATCCCTCCGGGGGCTGTTTAATTTAGAAATATTTTCACAACAATTAAATAAAACGTAGGCTAGGCAGAAATTATGGATGAAGTGAAAATAGGCAAGGCCTTGGAAGAAAACACAGAAAAGGAAAAAGCTGAAGCAGTGAAAAGTCTTGCTGCTGAAGAGCTGGCTCCGGAAGTTTCTGTAAAAGATGACACTAAATCCATCATTATAACCATCGCAGTCATCGCCGGCGTATTCCTCTTATGTGTAGGCGGATTTAAAGCCTACAACCATTTCACCGGAGCTACTGTAATTGACTGGAAGGAAAACAGCTACACTTACAACGGCTTTAAAGTAACCAAAGCCGACGATTTATGGTGGACGGAAATCAGGACCCGGGACGGAAGCCGGCTGATAAAAGTACCCCTGCATTTCGGGCCGAAAGAAGTGGAAACTATTGAAGTTACCGGAGAGCTAGATCCTGCATTCAACAACGGAGAAGAGATTTATATCGCCATAGACCCGACCTATGCTAATAAATACTACTCTTTATCTCTTTCTGAATTGATCTTAAACATCATTGAAGGAATCAACAGAAAACCGATTAGTGCCTGCACTAAAGACAACGCAATCTGCACAAACAGGACAATACTTAGCTGTAATAACACCCTGGGCAAGCCGGTGATAGAGCTACAGGTCAGCGCAACACCGGCAGTTGAGCTTTCCGGCACATGCATTAAAGTTAAAGGCAGCGAGCTTGACCTGGTAAAAGCCACCGACAGGCTTCTGTATAAGTGGTATAGAGTGATTGAAGAATAGAGTTATCAATCAAGTAATTTTATCAATCAAGTAATTATTAATTTTTTTAGTTGTTTTCTTAAGCTACTAATTCTTGAAACGTATTTGTATGTAACTATCTCCCCATTCCCAGCACTTCCATCTGGTTTCCTGAAAAGGTTACCAGGCGGAAATTTAAGCCTAACTCCAAGACCGCTTCAACAACAGCCATATGCTCTTTTCCCGAGCCGGAAGAGAAATTAAGAGCTATTTCAAAATCAGCAATCTTGCCTGTAAGCTGCTTTTTGAGCTCTTCTTTAAGGGATTTCAGTTCAAGATTTTCATCAATCACGAGCAGCTCAGTTTTATTGTCAGGCTTGAAATTGTCCCTGCCGAAAGGAAGAGTTATGAGAAATACCTTGCTCCAGTTACCATACTGGATTAATTTGGCAACTTCCGTCCACGTTCCTTTGCCAGTAGATAAGCAGGCGATAAGTGTTGGCATTTTCAGAGTCTACAATACAATAAGAGTCTACAATATTTTAAATAATGAACAATAGCTATTTAAATTCTTTTGTATTCATCACTGCCATGAAGCATATGCTCATCAGTTTCTTTGAAGAATTTCCCGGCAAGGAAAATCTGCACAAACTGAAGTTGGTTGCCTGGCCCACGAATTTATATCTTGCCGCTAAAAGCTTAACAGAATTTGAGGGAATTAAAACAGAAATAAAAAAGCAAGATAAGTCCAAAAGGATAAAAGATGTCAAAAAGATAAAAGAATTTGTCTACTGGCCGGTCTTAAAGAAAAAAGAAGGCTACTGGCTCTCTCCTTTTTCCCGGCGGAAAGCACTTCTCAGAGTATTTAACGAGCTGAAAGGCAGCAAAACTTCCGTAATGCTGGATTTAGAGCTGCCGACAACACAGAACCCTTTTTTGTTTATCACCCAGCTGCCGAGCTTCTTTAGAAATAAGTCATTAATCAGGCAATTTATTGCCGATTATCCAGGAAAAGTGTACCTCGCTGAATATTACCCTGTAGCTGAAAGCAGGGAGAAAATGCTTAAGTTTATGGGATTGCATTACGGGGAAAAATCAAATAATGTCCAATCAAATAAAGTTCGATCAAGCAAAGTTTGGTCAAATAAAGTTCGATTAAATAAAATTCAATCAAATAAAGTTCAATTAAGCAAAGTTCGGTCAAATAAAGTTA
This sequence comes from Nanobdellota archaeon, assembly GCA_040751885.1. Classification (GTDB taxonomy): domain Archaea; phylum Nanobdellota; class Nanobdellia; order Woesearchaeales; family GW2011-AR9; genus JBFMFP01. The sequence continues at coordinate 23,018 of JBFMFP010000008.1, read as the reverse complement.
AGATTATCAAAATGCTCTATCATTCCCTGCTTCCTTTTGGAGATGCATTCTTCAGGAGGGAAATCGCTTTGGGCAGGAAAAGGCATCAACAGAATTATCTTGCAGGATTAGGTGTTCTTTCCACGGGTATTTTAGACTGTGAGCCAACTCTTTCCCCACAACAGCTAAAAAATGACCTGCTTACCGCTCAGAAAGAAGGCGTAGGAGAAGTGGTTATTTACAGGTTAGGCGGGTTGAATAAGGAATATGCAAGGATGATAAAAGAAACAATAAAGCTATTCTCTTAATGCAAAATGCAACTCCTTTCTGCGCGTCTAAATTTAATCAAACTCTAAACTAAATACTTCAAAAAACCAAATACTTCAAAAAATAGAGAAATCTCGGCTCTCTTAACAATAATGAAGCTACCAAAGGAAGGGGATTGTCCCGAGTATATGTTTCCAGCACTTTATTTATTCTCTCCTGGCTGATGTATAAAAGCAGCCTATCCCAGTCAGTATCTGAAAACCTGCTTAATATTTTTCTTATCTGCAGATGGACCCAAAGCTCCCTTCTCAAAGGCTTGATTTCCCGCTTGTAACCATCATTAATAGCCTTATAATCGCCGGCATTGCGGTTGATACAATCAGCAAGTATCTTCGCCTGCCTTAACCCAGGGATAATCCCGCCAAAAGTTGAAGCTTTGACGAAACCGGCCGCATCACCGAGAACGTAACATCTGCCCCTCTTCAGCCGCTGTTGAGGGCAGTATAACGGAACTAAGCCGGCCTGTATAATTTCATACTTGAAATGATTGACTTCCAGCCATCTGTTGAAGAAGGACCTCGGCTCTTTCAGGCTAAACAGCCCAACCCTTGCTTTAGCCGGAGATTCAGGAACTATCCAGGCCCACATCCCCGGACAGATTTTCTCCCCAAAATAAGCACTGTATTTATCAGCTTTAAAATGGCCGCGGACAACCGCCTGAAGGCCTAAATAATTCTTCCTTTTGGGATGATACAAACCGAAAGCTTTTGCCGTTTTCGAAAGAGGCCCATCGGCAGCAATCACTATGTCTGGATTTATCCTTTTCTCTGCCTTAATGTTCCCTGCCTTGGCTTTATTTTCTTCTTCTCGGTCTTCTCCTCTACATTCTCCTCCATCTTCACTTCTATCTTCTCCCCTGCCTTCACCTTTATCTTCTCCTCTACCTTCTCCCCTGTCTTCTTTGCTCTTGCTCTCTTTAATGATAATATTCTGGCCTTCCCTGCGCACAAAAGAATGGCCCGGGAAAATCCTTGCCCCGGCTTTCTCAGCTAAACCGGCAAAAAACAGGTCAAACCTGCTTCTGCAGACAACGTACTCCCGCTGCTTTACTTCTACTTTCCCGTGCGGGGAGCATATCTCTATCCTGCTTATTGTATTGTCTAAAAACAGCTTTAAAGATTCTTTTGGAAAACCAAGCTTATCAAACTCAGAAGTGAGAATTCCTGTGCACTGGACGGGTTTCCCGATCTCTTCATGCTCTTCGTATATTGAAACATTATGCCCTGCCTTGGCCAAAAGACAGCCGGCATAACAGCCTACAGGGCCTGCTCCTATTATTGCTATATTCATGGAATTAACACCATAACGCATGATTAAACAACTAACACCGCTAATTTAAACACCATAAATAGGCGTTAAAAAACTTTATCAAACTAAAAACAAAGTCAAACTAAAATAAAAGGGTATAAAATGATACTAACCTATACTCACTCGCATAAATAATTGAGCGAATAGATGCTCGTTCGTAATAAGCAAAGCGCACTGTTCATGCTCAAATATTTGTGCGCTTTGCTATACTAAACAAATAGCCAACTAAACAACAAAGCAACTAACAAACCAAAAAATAGCATTAAAGCTAAACTCCAACCAAAAAAAAGAGAAAAAAAGAAAAGAATTTGGAGGAAAAGTCGGAAAGGTACTACTAAAATTAGTAGTACGTTTGCTCTTCTTCTTTATCCTCGTCGTCTTTCTTTAGCCTGCTGAAACCGATTATCAAGCCAACGATTACCAGCAATACTACCAGTACAATCAAAGCTATTTCCAATCCGTTTCTCAAGCCAATCTTGCTCTGACCTGTGGCTGCACTTTCAGTAACATCTGCTTTTAAGACAACTGTATCAAGCACATCATTGCCCGACTTGATGACTACTGAAGCCAGATGTTCGCCAGCTGGTGCGTCAGCTGCAACAGCCAAGTCTGCGTAAACTACTTTGTTCTTGCCCGGTTCCAAGACAACCAAGCTTTCGCTTAACGAAGCAGTTGCCCAATCGCCAGCTACAGCATCCAATAAGTAAGCTTTTGAAGAGCTGCCTTCATTGGTTAAAGCTATAGCGTAAGTTGCGGTTTTACCGGCAGAAACGCTTTGCTTTTCCGGGCCAACAGCCAGGACAAGCTTATTGCTTTTCTGGAACTTTTCGTCAGCTAAAACATGAACCGTGTAACTTTGGCTTACAGTTTCCCGCAGGTCATCGTATTCAACAGTTACTTTTACTTCATAATCGCCTTCTTCAGCAGTAGGCGGAACAGGAAGGAACATTTCCGGAACATCTTCATAGTCAATGTTATGGTTTTCTGTAGCGACAACATCAACGAATTCGGATGCTTTTACTCCCAATTCGGGGATGGAAACGGTAACTTTAACGTCTTTTTCGTCTTTATCGCCGAAGTTCTCCAAAAGAACGGTAGCCAATAAAGAACGGCCTGCTTTAACTGAACTTCCAGGTGAAAGAACAACATCAGCGATATCTACGCCATGTCTCTGAGGTTCAACAGCAAGTTTTATTTCTTTGGTCAGAGCTGCTGAATCCTGATCCAAAACCCTCAATCTTAGCCAGTAGGTTTCTTTATCCAATTTCTTAGGCAAAGAAACTTCCAGGTTCACGTATTTTGTGGTTTCTGGAGCCAGATCAAAGAGGTGCGTTGAATCCTGCAGGTTCTCGTAATCAGAATATTCGTACCCGCTGATTTTTGCATCAACTTCAATATCCTTTGCACCCTCGTGGGATACTAAGCCAACTCTGATGCTCAATGTCTGTCCTTCTTCAACTGCAAGGACTTCACTTGCCACTTCGTCGCCATTGATCTTAACTGTTCCCCATTCCAAGTTAACGTTATCCAAAGCGCTAACCATAGACAAGGATAGCAAGCTAACGACAACAAAAGCCATTATGCTTTTTAACAACTTTCTCATTTTCTAATTCCTCCAAATCCTTTTCAAAAGGTTTTTGAATTTAATTTTTTAATTTTTGAACTTATTTTTCAGACGATTTTTTGTATTTTTATGTGGTATTTAACTGCTTTTAACAGATTTCCGCATTTATTTTTGTGTACCTTTGCTTCTTTAAAGCACCTTCATACCTCAAAAACGTTCTAATTTATAAACATTTCGGTATTTTTAACATTATTCAGTAAATACATACTGTTGTCACTCTCTTGTGAATTAACGGTCTTAGTTAAATCTTCTGCTGGATTTCCCGACGAAGACTACTCAGGCAGGCAGGCTTTTGCAGGCAGCTTTTATTGCACAGTAACCAAGCGGTATACTGCGTCATGATAAACGCTGTTGCTGGCAGAGATTTTCACAAGGTACTGTCCCGGCTCAACGAAGTAAGGCATCTGTAAGTACAATGTCCTTCCGGTAGTCTTTCCGCTTTTCAGCGTGAATTCATCCGAAGACACTTCCACTCCCAAATCCGGGAGAACTGCCGTTATCCTCAAATCCTTCATTTCGTACTGGCCGTTATTCCCTACGCTTACTGACAACTGTACTTGCTCGCCTGCGGAGACAATTTCATTTACTAATTGTGCAGACTTGAACTTTAAGTCTTTGTAAGCCGGAGCTACACAGATTGAATATTCCTGCTCAGCAGTTACTTTGCCGTTGCTTACAGCTATGATTACTTTATAGCCGCAGCCGCTGTTCATAGGGGTCCATTCAACAAGACCGTTCTTGCTTATTGTCATCCCTTCCGGTGCAGCAGCCAGTTTGTAAACAAGGTCATTGTTATTTGCGCTTACTGCCTTTACCTGGTAAGTGTACAACTGCCCTTCTGTAGCTGTGGTTATCGGTGTGGAAACAATTGTAATTCCTTGAACCACATCCTCAACAGTAATGACAATAGTTCCACTGTCAAAGCCCCCCTTTCCGTCGCTGACTTCAAAAGTTACAATGTAAACTCCGGACTGGATAAAAGTAGGCGTCCAGCTGAAAACATTATTTTCAAACTTAGCTCCATTAGGAAGATTCTTGACGGCAATAGTTAAAAAGTCATTGTCAGAATCAGTTGCACTTACTAAAAACTGCAGCAATTCCCCTTCCTTAACTATCTTATTGCCGATTGGATCCAATACCGGCGGATGGTTGGAAGGAACGACAACATCATTAACTGTTATTCCTACAGTTATGCTGTCGGAGCCGCCTTTTCCATCAGTAACAGTAAACTTAACGGCGTATTTTTCCGCCTGGTTAAAGTCAGGAGTCCAAGTGAATGTATGCGTATTGGCATCAAACACTGCTCCCTGAGGAAGGTTTTCTGCGCTGAAAGTCAGCTTGTCATTGTCGGCATCGGTTGCGGAAACAGCAAACTGAAGCAGTTGTCCTTCATCTACCGCTTTATTGCCTATCGGATTTAAAACCGGAGCATGGTTAACGGCGATTTCTCCCTGAACGTTTACGCTAACGGAAGCAGTGCCCTTTCCGCCATAGCCGTCTTTTACGATATAATCAAAGCTGTCCGTTCCAAGGAAATCCTTGTCAGGAGTATATTTTATTTCCTTTCCGTTAAGGATTTGTGCAAAACCATTTTGCGGTGAAGTTACGGTAGTTACTTCTAAAGCATCCCCGTCAGCATCATAGTCATTGGAAAGCACTTTGATATTTACGGGAGTGTCTTTAAGAGTTGATGCAGAATCGGATAGAGCTACTGGGAATCTGTTGACGTCTATAACCGTAAGTTTAGCCATTTTCCAGTTAGAGTATTGCTTTCCGTCATAAGCCCTGAACATTACTTTGGCCGATTTTTCCTGCTCAGGATGTTTTACCGCATCGTAATCGGGCGAAGCTCTGAATTCTCCGGTTTGTTCATTAAATGTATATCCCTGGAAATCTGAAACCGGCTTGCTTACCAAGCAGCCTTTATTTAGGAAAGGAGTAACACATACTGCTGCCTGGTAAGTTAAAGGATCATTGTCAGCGTCGGTAGCACTAACCTGGTAGGATTTTGTCTCTCCTTCATTTACAGAGAAATCATGCACATTGTTTAGAACCGGAGGAACATTCTTTTCGCTTACAGTAATTTTGAAAGTTCCCTGAGCTTTTTTCCCAAAGCCGTCATCTGCATAGACTACTATGGTATATTCTCCTGCCTGTGTGTAGTCCGGTGTCCATAAAAATACACCCGTGTCTTTAAACAGGACCATGCCTTTAGGCAGTAATGGGCTGCGCAATTGTCCGGCACTGTAAGTTAATTTATCTCCGTCTTTATCTTCAGCAGATACTTTGAAAGATAATAATACTCCTTCAGTTGCCTGTTTATCTTCCAATAATGTAAATACCGGGGCCCGGTCAACATCTTTAATAGTTAATTTAGTGTATTGCCATTGAGAGTAATCCTTGCCATCGTAGGCTCTGAATTTTAAGAGGTAAGTTTCTTCTAAATCAGGATGCTCCACAGTATCATAGGTCAGGAACATCCCAAACTTGCCCGTATCGTAATAGAATCCTTTAGGTAAAGGAAGTGGAACTTCAATGTTCTGGCCCAAAAATGAAAGTACAAAATACCTCTGTGCTTCCATAGTTAGCTTATCTCCATCTTTATCACTGGTGGTTAATTTGTAGCTAATTTGCTGGTCAGTTTCATACGCAGAGTAGGAACCTTTTAATGGCTCAAGAACTGGAGCGTTGTTTTTTGGTAGTTTGATATCTATCAAAACATTGAGGTAAATGGAATCAACTTTGGCAAAACTTTCCCCGTATTCATTCATAAATTTATCGTCCAAAATTACCATTATCTGATATTCGCCAAATTTTTCGTAATCAGACTGCTTTATTGTGTACTTAAAAGGGGAATCGTCATTGGACAACTTTTTATTATCAAGCAATACTTTGACAAAATCTTTCCCAACCAGTTTCACAGTCATGTACACCGGATCTGCAGAAGCAAATGTTCCTGTAGTAAATTCTGCTGATTCACCTGCCTTGATGTTCAGTGACTTTTTGCCGTTTTCCGTCCAGACAAATTCATCCTTGTGCCAAATCAAAGCTAACGCTGCTGGTGTCAGTAAGAGCACAACTACAGCGAATGCGACAATTGTTTTCAGTAAATTTTTCATTTTCTTTTACCTCTGCTTTGTTTTGCCTCTGCTCAGAAGCCTACGCCTACGTTTGTTCCCAATCCTAAATGAGCTTCATTCCCGTTTGCATAAAGAGTTGCCTGCGGGATAACATAAAACCCTTTTGTCCCATGCACTTCATAAGGCACTTTAACGTCTAACTTAAACAGCATGTCATTCCCAGGTAGCTGATGTAAAGGAACAACATCTTCATTTTGATACTCTGCCAAAACAGTTCCCTGAGGTGTTTTTTCCGTTTCCTTACGAGTTACAGTTCTGTCCCCCCAAGGGAGTACAAAACCGGGGGTTACGAAAAGCCCTAATCTGCCATAAAGAGCTCCTAAATCAAGACCAAGCCCTGCAAAATATTTATTCACATCAAATCTGGAAGTTGTATCCAGCAAATTGCCATTACTCATCTGCACGGTGTCACGGGATGATTCTTCTGACAGCTGGTAATTGCAAAATCTTCCATTAACACCAAGCATAAGCTTGACATCTCCCTGAGAATAAACTCGGAAATCTAAAGAAGCATCTGCGCAAGGAAGGAAATCCCCATTGCCAGCATTCCACAATCCAGCAAACCCGGCAGAAGCTAAGCCCAAAGGTTTATATTCTTTGTAAGGGGATGGCAACATTTGTACTGTTGGGCGTACTTGTACACATTTATCGTCCTTGGTAAGAACCTCCCCCTGCGCACAAGCTTCCGGTTGCGGCTGTGGTTTTGGCCTCAACTGGTCACACAATTCTTCTACTTTTGAGTTTGTGCCTACAGCTAAGCTTAATTTGGCTGGACGAAATTCATACGAACCCTTAACCCAATAGTTAGGCCAATTTTCAGAGTTATCCAGTTTTCCATCTATAGTTTGTGTTTGTGAAGGGCCCCCCTTTATAATTTGACCAACCCCATCTACACCAAAAGCCAAAGTACAATAATCAGCAATAGTTACAGTAGAGCCTCCTTTAGTTTCCGGATGTTCTGGATGGTAAGTCATTCGTACAAGAGTTTTTTCATTAGGATTAAAAAGATGCTCTGCTTTAAAAATCTCCCACTCGCCTTTAAATTCGGAAGATGAATTTGCCCTAAAATAAGCACTATTTCTATCAACCAGATAACTAATTAATACGTCTTGAAGCCAATTAGGGTTTGCAGAATTAGACTTATCTTCTGGTATAGGATTATGCTCTCTGACCTGCTCTTGTTGAGCCTGCGCCGGTGTTTGCTCTGGTTGCGCGGGTTTTTCCGTCTCTTGCGCATAAGCAGCACTTCCCATAACTAAACTGGCAAATCCTGCCAGTGCTATTGGTAAAATCTTTCTTGATGGTTTGTCTGACATTTTCTTTATACCTCGTGTATTTTTAAATATTATTTTTTTATTGTTTTTTTTATATTGTTTTTTTAGTTTCGTTTTATTCTTTAAATATTTTTTATCGTCTTTATTATTTCTTACTCTCTTTATCTTCTTTCTTCCATTTCCCCCTTACGGTTGGACATTCGGGGCATTTTCCGCAGACATATTTTGAGCGCTGTAGTGTTGCATAACTTTCTTTCATTTCACTCAAGCTCCCTTTGCATTGTTCAAGCTCTGCCTGACAGGAGTTAAGCGGGGCAGATAAACTTGCTGCTGTGCTTGCCACTGCTGCTCCTTTCTCCCTTCCCAAACATTGGCTTAACTGATTTTGATAGTTATTTGCTCCCGACTGGCAAGCAGTTGCTCGTGCTTCGCAATCCCCGGCCTGTTTTTTTAACTCAGAGTACTCTGCATCCATTTTTTTGTGGAGGTCCTGATAAGTGCAGGTTGTAGCCATACTCACACCGGCAACTGCACTGACAACAATGAATGCTCCTTTTGTGAACATATCGTTCAATTTATCGTCTAACTTCATTTTAAACCCTGATTACTTCCACGGTTTTCTTACGATTGGAACGGCAGGCTGCTCGCAGACAGGCGCGGCCGGACATTCGCGTATATTCGTCGGACAATATTCCGGACGCTGTTTCAATTGAGCATTTTCTTTTTCCAAAGCGGTAACTTTAGTGCCAAGCTCGATATTCTTGCCCATACAGGTTTCATACATGCCATTGCTATCTTTGTCCTTTGCAGTACACTGGGCAAGTTTTCCTAAATTCTCATTATAACGCCCAATCAATGCGTCAATTGGATACTGTCCATCTCTTACCACATATCCAATAGTGGAAAAATCAATCTGGCTTGCTTCAGGAGCAGTGTCTTTTATTGCTCCTATTTTAATTAAATCATTTTTTAACCTTTCATTTGCTGTTTCATATTGAACATTCTTTCTTACCGCTTCGTCCAATTTCCTTTCCAGACGTGAATTGTCCCTGCGCACGCTCAGATAATCTACGAAATTAGCTGCGCCAAAAAGGGCTCCAGTTAAACCTACAGCTAAACCAACATAGCCAAACACGCGGCTTCGGCGCGCTTTTTTAGCTTCGGTTCCGACATATAACGCTTGCTGAGTTTTTTGCTTCTTAAATTCTGCTTTTTCAGCGGTAAGTTCAATTCTATCGGCAGCTAACTGGGTTCTATCAACATACAACTGCTCAGCAACTTTATCCAAATCTACGCCTACTAATGGGCTTTTCTTGCGTGCCGGCCCTTGGCTTCCATCTGTTCCTTGACTTCCATCCGTCTCTTCCAAGGGAATATTTGCTTCCCTTCCAGGCATTACGTGAGTTTCCTGCTCCGATTCTGGAACTTTAGCTGCAGCACTTACTCTGGTTGCAGCTTCTGCCGCTTTTTGACCATTAACACCATTAACATTCAGAGTAACTGCATCTGGACCTGCCCTTCCTTCCTCTCCCCCTTGAGGTACAACATGCACATAATCTGCTGCTACCCCTGCAGGTACGCCTGTCTGCAGTAAAGTAGGGCTTCCTTTCCCGGTGGATTCTGTAGTATCGTCTTTTTTATCGCTTTTATCGCTTGTCAAAGCGCCTAAAGCAAATTCAGCAGAAGGTCTTTCTCCTCCTCTTCTAAGACGATGTCTTTTTCTTTCCAATGCAACTGTAGGCGCGCGGGAATCTACTTGCTCTGCTGCCGGGTCTCTACTTTCATCTTCTGCTGCAACTCCTCTTTGTTCTCCAGCAGTTTGGGGCCGTCCCCTAGGAGCCCCTGTTGAAGCATCCTCCTGAGCATTAGCCTGACCTGGAACACCAGCGGGTTGGTCTGCTGGCCCAACTGCAGCTTGCCTGTCTGCAGCAAGATCTTGTGCAACCCTTTCCAGCGAGGATAAACCCATAACTAAATTACTTACTCCCTCATACAAAGCCATATAATTCTGTTCAGAAGAAGGATCTAAAGAATACCTCCCTAATACTTCTTGAATAGACGATTCTCCCAATGATTCTTTAATCTGCTCCTCAGTTCTGTTTAATTCTCTTGCTAAACGTGCTACAACTTGGTCAATATGTTCCATCGTAAATTTACCTCATCACCCCTTGAATACTACTCCAAAGTAGCCACCTATATATAAATCTTTTGGTATTTTTGTTAACTTATAGTAGTAACTACCTGGTTTATCTGAAGGTGTTCTGTTGTTAGTGAAAAAAGAAACCGACTACAAAAGACAAGAAATAAAAATTATTCTGCCGACACAGTTGCTATATCCAAAGGAGCACCTACTGCTGTTTTCTTTTCACTGTGCTCATCAATAACGAGCTGTAGACATTCATCAAAGTTTCGTAAAAATATTTTTACCCGTATATTCTCTTTATCCAGCTTGTATAACTGTGTCTTTCCTACAACTCTTGATTTTACGACGTATCCTTTCTTTTTAAAATTTTCAATTACGTTGTATGCTTTTGGCCTGCTAATGCCCAACTCTTTGGCCATATCGCCTATAGCTACATCCAAATCCTGATTTTCCAACAGGTATTCTAATACCTTATTCTCAATAGTGGGACCATAAGTTTCACAAAATGCTCCTCTTTCGCTTTTTTTCTTCACCCCAGATATTTTTTAAACCACTTTTTGCTTCTATTTTATTCTAATTAATTTTATTTTACTGCTAGTAAATAATAGTTTATTATATATCTTATCTTTTATAGAAAAAAATGAAGAATAATTCTCAAAAAAATTTTTAAAAAAAGAAGAAAAGCCCTGCTTGTAAAGATTTCTTTATGACAATTTTTTATTTTATTTTAGATTTTATCGTCTTTTAAAATTCTGCGAGGTTGTTCTTTCAAAACAAATAGATTTTTAAAGTCAATAAATTTATAGCAATTAATGGAGCAAAAAAGATTTAGACGATATAAAGAGAAACTTGAACTTATAGACTTAAGAAAAAGGGAATTGGGGGAATGGCTGGAAAGGTCTTTTGAAGACGATTTGACCAAGCTTGGCTCATACAAAGCTTTTCAGGAGATTGTTGAAGCCATCAATGATTTACTGTCCATGATGCTTAAAGACAGCAGTCTGCTGCCGGAAGATGATTACTCCAATATTGATAAAGTGATAAAAAACAAGCTGCTGCCAATAGAACTAAAAAACCCCTTGAATGAGCTTACTGGCTTAAGAAACAGGCTTATTCACGAATATAATGGCCTAAACGAGAAGCTGGCAAAAGAAAGCATGGAAAAATTACTTCAGTCTATTAATAAATTCCTAACGTTTTTTGAAAAATGGCTGCAACAAAAAGTAAAACAATAAAAGAATTAAAAGAAAAATTCAAATTTTTGCAAAGTGATGTTTTGGCTATTTTGGTTTTTGGCAGCTACGTTAAAAAAGACCTTACGCCAAGAAGCGATATAGACATTTGCCTTGTTGCTCCAGATAGAAGTCCGGCAGAATTACTTAAAAAAGTTTTTCAAAATACGGACACAAAGGGTTTTGATATTTACTGCTTTCAGGAGTTACCTTTACACATCCAAAAAGAGATCATTGAAAATCACCTCCTTCTCTACACCAAGGACAAACCAGCCTTATACGAATATTTTTATTTTTTCAGAAAGCTCTGGAACGCACAAAAACACCGACAGGGACTGACCAAAGAAGAAATGCTGGCCATGGTTTAACTGGGATCAATTGGGATCATTTACGGGTTTTACTTGAAGGTTTTACCTGGATTTACTTGGGAATTCTAACGCACGCCCTTTGCATCAGTACGCTATTGCTCTTTGCATCAGTACACTATTTATACCAATACCAAACTGCTTATTATCTTATAAAGAATACCAAAAACAAACAGCATTACCAGCAATGCTCCGTAAGCATGCGAATATTTCATGGAATATTCCGGCTTCCTGTCTCCTTTCTTCTTGGCTTTCCATAAGGCAAGGACTATTAAAATTCCGTCCAGCCCGCCGACAACTGCCCCGATAAACCCCAGAATGGCAATGAACGTAGCCAACCCGGACAGGGCGATAATCAAAGGCACGACCATCACTAAAGCAAAGGCCAGCTTCCTGTTGAGGCGGTAATCGTAAGCGTACATTTCCGTCAATGCCGTTCCCAAAGCCAAAAAGGTTGTGAGCATGGAAAAAGCAGCAAAAATATTGGCCAGGAAACCTAAAAGCGGATGAGCATAAGCGCTTAAAGCAACTGTGGCGATGCGCTCATTGGGCTGCAGAAGCTCAAAATTATCCAACCCCACCAGCCCAATAACAACTACAGTAAATATAATGTATAATACTATAGGTATTAAACTGCCAACAATCAAAGCAGTTTTCATTTTCTTCTTTTCATTCTCCAGCTCTTCCTGCAGCTCAGGAATGGCCGCCGTGCCCACAAAGGCAAACAAGATTACCCCATAAGGAAGGAAAAAGTGCGCGGGATTAAAAGTAGTAAAGTTGGCAGGATTTATCTGCCGGAAAGAAAAAATGCCGATCAAAAAGACAACTACAAAAAGCAGGCAGATAATAATCAGCTCGGCCTTACCTGTAGCTTTAACCCCTCTGTAAACAATAACTGCAACGAGAGCAAAAAAGAGCAAAGAGTAAATAATGCTCGGCCCGCCAAATAAAGCTTTCAGCACCTGGCCTTCTCCAATAAGGTAGGCAGTCAATGCTCCATAAATCCCCAGACTCATTGACAGCGTCATCAGCTTTTTTCCCCACGGGCCAAGATACTTTCCCACATAACCGGTCAATTGATGCTGCCCTTTCGTTCTCAAGACGATCTCCCCTGTAGAGAGATTGAGTAAGACAAAAGCTCCGCCGATAAAAAGTATCATCAGCAAACCAAGCAGAAAACCGCTTTTGGCGACGACGTAAGGAATAGCCAGCACGCCTGCACCAATGATTGTGCCCATTAAAGTCGCTGTTGCAATCGCTAATCTATGCTTGGCAAAAAAACCGGTATATTGTTTAGGCGCGCCTCTTTTTTTGAGCATGGAAGAAAGAAGGAGTTATTTTATTTATATAATTTTCTGGAAAGAAAAAATAACTACATCTCCCGGACTTGCTGACGAGTATATTTAGCAGAACCCAAGGGCATTAAATGCTCCGGGAACCCTCCCTCATGATTAAAATAAGTAACTACATAATGAACAGTGGCTCCTCTACCCCGAAGTACTTGAATGTATCTTTCGCTAACTTCAGCTCCATCAAGGCGCCTTGCTCTTTCTAAAACTTCAGGGGCAGGAGGCTGCGCTTTAAGTTTATCTAACTCGCTAACAACATCAGACAATTCATTGGAGCGAAAACTTAGTGGGTCAATAAATCTGATCAAAGTTTTCATTATTTGCTCATCAAACAGAAAGAACTTTAAATAATTTATGTAACAATTCATGTAACTGTAAAAATATAAAATGGGGGCGCTGGGATTTGAACCCAGATCCGAGGCTTTCTTCATAAGTGTTTTATCATTGCCGTATGCCGGCTCACTTCTCCAACAACTGGAGGCCCCTATTCTAGCCAGGTTATACTACGTCCCCGACAATTTAACTTAACAAGAGAATTATTTATTAACCTTTTTGTTTTTTAGACAAAATTGGATAAAATGATTGAATTAGACGGTTCTCATTTGGAAGGCGGAGGCGCCCTTGTCCGTGTAGCTTTGGCGCTATCAGCACTGACAGGCAAAGAATTCAAAGTTCATAAAATCCGTTCGGGAAGGCCTGAACCCGGCCTGAAAGCACAGCATCTTTCAGCAATAAAAGCGCTTAAAGAGATCTGCAGTGCAGAAACAAACGAAATTGACCTTGGCTCAGAAGAACTGTATTTCCGGCCGGGAAAAATCAAAAAAGGAATTTATGAAATAGACATTGGAACTGCAGGAAGCATCACCTTACTGCTGCAAGCACTGATACTTCCATCGTTATTTGCTCCAGGAAAAATTACACTTAACATCACCGGTGGGACTTCAGGCAAATGGCAGGCGTCAGTTGACTACCTGCAGAACATACTTCTTCCGCAGCTGCAGAGGTTTGCAGAAAAAATTGAACTGAAAATTCTTAAAAGAGGTTATTATCCTAAAGGCGGCGGACAGGTAAAAATGGAAATCGCCCCGCGCTTTAAGCTGAAAGACTACCCTGCATTTGAGCTGTTCTATGAAGACATCCAGCATAAAACTGCGAAAATAAAATTAACCCGGCAAGGAAAACTTGAGCAGATAAAAGGAACAATAAATGTTTCTGCACAGCTGAAAGAAAAAGAAGTGGCTGAAAGGATAAAAATGTCTGCAGAAAGCTGCCTGAAGGAATTTAACGTCCCGAAAAATATCAGGATTGAATATGCAGACAGCCCCAGCCCGGGAGGGGAAGCTCTCCTTTACGGGATATTCAGTAGCGACGGAAAAGTAGATTATGACAATCCGGTACTCCTGGGGGGCGATGCCCTGGTAGAGATAGGCAAAAGCTCTGAGCAGGTGGGAAAAGAGGCAGCTGAAGAATTGAAAGAGCAAATTAACAGTGGAGCGGCTGCGGACCATCATTTGGCAGACCAGCTGATCATGTTTATGGGCTTACTGCCCGGTTCAGAAATAAAAGCCAGTAAAATAACCAAACATGCACAGACAAACATTTATGTTACAGAAAAATTCCTGCCGGTGAAGTTTGAAATAGAAGGAAATATTATCAAAACTAAACAAGAAAATTGAAAAGATGTTAAAATAGTTTGTTCAACATTAACAATCTTCACTTCAACCAAGTTCAAAATAAGGGGTTGTATGACAGTAAAATGTTTCATCAATACATTTTAAGACTTTCTCATTTGAATAGTTGGCTTTGAATTTAGCCATACAATCGTCTATGGTAGAATTTGCATTACCGCCTGCTTCAACAAAACAAAGAACTCGTGTTTTTTCATCAGATAATTGATTACAACAAGAGATCCATTTTTCACAAGTTTTTCTACCAGGCTCATTATAGCCAGGAGATGAACCCCCTTCAGAATCATAATAATTGTGAGTATCACCACAGGCACCACTAGCCATAACTAAACCAAAAGCTACATTTCTTACTAAATCCCCTATGTTCATTTTTGTTATTGCCTCAAAATAAAACAAAACCAATCATTTGTTTATAAAAATAATGAAGCAAGGCAACTAAAAGATTACAAAACAGTAAGAGAAGTTTTATAAACAAACCAAAGTGTGAAACTATTCAGCATGGAAGCAAGAAGATGCATTTCAACCAAGAAAAAAATTGACAACGATCCCGGTGCAGTTACTTTTAAGTGCCCGCGGTGCAGCGACTATGAAATTAGCAGGAGCACTTACGCAAGGAAAAATGCCATAAAATATTCCTGCCCACGCTGCGGATTTACCGGCCCGAACTAAACTTAGATACTTAAACAAGAAAATTAAAAAATAATTTTCTTGAGTTTACAAAGTATTTCATACTTTATAAACAATTAAAAATAATATTATTAGAATAATATTTAGACTACTATTAAACGCTGAAAATGGCCAAAGCAATTATCACATTTAAATTGATGCCTAAATCGGTCAAAGAAAATTTAGCTGACATTAAAAACAAGGCTCTGGAAATAGCCAAAAGTGCCGGTTCCATAGGGGAGATGCGGGCAAAGGAAGAGCCTATTGCCTTTGGACTTAAAGCTGTGCTCATTATGGCCATGTATACTGTTGAAGGCTCAGATTTTGACGGCATTGCTGCCAAGATGTCCAAAATCAAAGGCGTGCAGAGTGCAGAAGTTGCTAAGATGGATCTGGCTCTGGGTTAAACATATTTCTTTCAGGAGCAAACAAATTTATAAATAATTACTCATTTGTATTTTTCTATGGCTAATCCGGAGAGATTTGCACAATATAAAAAAGAGAAGTTAATGCTAATTTTTTTAAGGTTTATTATTCTAATTATAACTTTAATTGTCATTTTCGGCTGCGCTCCACGGGAAGAAATCAAAGAAAGGGCAGAAACACCGCCTGCAGCAAAAATTGAAGAACAACCATTAATAGAGGTGAGAGAAATGAAACTAAGCAGCTCTGCTTTTAAGCACGGAGAAGATATACCTGAAAAATATACCTGTGAAGGCGATAATATCAGTCCGCCTTTGAAAATTGAAGATATTCCCGCAAAAGCAAAATCCTTTGTCTTAATTATGGACGACCCCGATGCAGTAAAACCGGCCGGAAAAGTTTGGGATCATTGGATTGTCTTTAATATTCCTCCGTCAACAACTGAAATTAAAGAAAATACTGAGCCTGAAGGCAGGCAGGGAAAAAACAGCTGGGGTGAGTTAGGATATGGGGGACCCTGCCCGCCGGATGGCCAGCATCGCTATTATTTTAAGTTGTACGCTTTAGATGCAGAATTAAATTTGCCTGCAGGTGCTACAAAATCTGAAATTGAAAAAGCCATGCTGGAGCATATTCTTGCAAAAGCTGAGCTGGTGGGAAAATACAAGAGGTGAAGGCATAAACAGAAAAGCTTAAATATTTGTTGACACATAATGCAAATAAAATGGTTAATATGACCTTATCTGTTCCGGAGGAATTGCACCAGGAAATGCTTGCCCATTCCGAAATTAAATGGAGTGACGTTGCCAGACAGGCCTTTGAGAAGAAAGTAATTGAGCTGCACTGGATGGACAAGCTCTTGGAAAAAAGCACTCTCACTGAAAAAGACGCTGAAGAAATCGGACACCGCATCAAACGTGAGATAAGAAAAAGGTTTCTTCCATGAAGCTAATTGTTAACACTAACAGGATCATTGCTGCTCTGATTAAAGATTCCCTTTCCAGAAGAATTATTACCCATATTAATGCGGAGCTGTTAACAGTCAATTTCTCAGAAAAGGAAATAGAAAAATACAAGGGCATCATTTTAAAAAAAGCAAACATTAATGAAATGGAGTTCAAAATTCTCTTTAACCAACTGCAAACAAAATTAATTATTTTGGATGATAACCTGATTTCTTTGAAAATGGAGGAAGCTGGTAAAATTATGGATAATGTTGATCCTGCCGATTCTCCTTTTATAGCCGCTGCTCTGGCTACAAACTCTGACATTTGGTCTGATGACAAACATTTTGAAAAACAGAACAGAGTTAAAGTCTGGAAAACCAATGATTTAGCTAAATTTGTTTAATGATTATTTTTGTTGAAGAACTTTAAGAACATCTTTAATGCTTTTTTCCGTCTTAATCCCGTTCGAAGAGAAGTGCGTTTTTGTTGCTTTTAATTTCCTAAGAATATTTTCCATGCGAGGTATTTTTAACTTGTACTTCTTGGCCAAAACGTGCAAATCATAAAAACCAACCCTGTCTTCTTTTGCCTCTTCTTTCAGCAGGCTAAGAAATTTTTCTTCTTCAGGGAAAGGATTGCTGCTGGCCATTTTCCTGACTAAGGCCTCATCAAAGAGCTTTCCTGCCCACAAAGGCCCGCTGAAGGCAAATGAAGCTCCACAACTGCAATGCTCTTTGTTAAAATTGGAAACTTCGTACTTTAAACAATCTGGGCAAAACAAGAAATATTGGTGCTGCCTGAGCAATTCATCACATTTTTCTTTTCCTTTCTCTGAGCGGAAATAAACCCTGAAATAATGGTCTTTATGATAAGATAATATAGGAAGAAGAGCTTTATCAAACTGCACGCCATACAACTGCACTTTCCTGATGAGAATTCTCAGCCCGACTTCATGCATGAGATAATTCCTCAGTGAAACCGCCCAATACTTTCTTTTAGTAACCTTTGGATATGTACCGGTAAGAGCAGCTGTATCCGTGGCCGTTATGGCCAAAATGCCTTTTCGTGTTATTCTTGAAACTGCTGCCGGAAGAAAGGCATTAGGCGAACCGAAAGGGTCTATATCAATGTAATCAAAATAGCCGCAGAACGATTCCGTTACTGGATGTTTTATCTGATTGAGCAGAAACAAGACTGCATCATCACTATGAACACTTACTCTTTTTTCATTTTCCTCATTTTTTTTATTATTTTTATTTTTTTTATCAGAATATCTTTTACTTTCTTCAGGGTTCAAACCATTCCTCTTTAAATTTTCTTGGAATACTCTGACAAAATTTTCTTTTTTATCATTTACAAAAATATGCCCCATCTTCCCTTTTTTTATCTCTTTAAGAAAGCGTAATGCTCTTATTCCTGATCCCGCCAGCGGATCGGCAATGTTCATATTAGTGTTATCTACGGAATTAAGCAGCAGAATAGAGATGTTTCTATTGGAAGCCATGAGCGGATTGTAAAATACTTCCATTTTCCTATGGACACCTTTCTGCGGAATTTCCGCCGCAATGGCAATTGAATGTTCGGTTATCAGTTGTATGTTATAGGGCATGTTGAATTCTTACAATAAAAATTTTTACAATAAATTTACAATAAAATAAGAAACCTTTAAAAAAACTTTGACTTATTTTAGATTACCGTGAGGTTTACGTAAATGGCTCTCAGAAAAGTTTTAATGACTATAGTAGGACATGTAGATCATGGAAAAACAACTTTGCTAGATAGCATCAGGAAAAGCACTGTTGCTGCAGGAGAAGCTGGAGCAATAACGCAGGCCATCGGAGTCAGCATAATTCCCATAGAAACTGTTAAAAAAAACTGCGGGAAACTTATGGATGTTTTTAAAGGAAAGCTTACCGTCCCCGGATTTCTGGCCATTGACACGCCCGGACATGCTGCTTTCACTTCCTTAAGAAAAAGAGGGGGAAGCTTAGCAGACATTGCCATTCTTGTCGTAGATATAAATGAAGGGTTTAAGCCGCAGACAATTGAATCCCTTGAAATATTAAAAGCAAACAAGGTTCCCTTTGTCATTGCCGCAAATAAAATAGACCTGATTAGCGGCTGGAGTTATGATAAAAGCAAATTACTTCTGGAAAACGTCAATTCTCTGGACTATAAAATACAGGGCGAACTGGAGAAAAAGGTGTATGATCTTGTTGCGCAGGTAAACAAGCTTGGCTTTCAGGCAGAAAGATACGACCGGATAGATGATTATACAAAACAAATAGCTGTCGTCCCTATTTCTGCATTTACCGGACAGGGCATACCTGAGCTGCTTATGGTTCTAACCGGCTTAGCACAAAAATTCCTGGAAAAGCAGCTGGAAATAGACCAGAAAGAGCACTGCAGAGGAACTATACTGGAAGTCAAAGAGGAAAAAGGGCTGGGCAAGACTATTGATGCTATTATCTATAATGGCACTTTAAAAGTAAACGATACTCTGGTTATCGGAGGAATAGACAAAATGTTGGTTGTAAAAGTCCGTGCCCTTCTTGAGCCCGCTGAGCTTGCCGAAATGAGGGACAAGAAAAGCAAGTTTGTCAATGTAAAAGAAGTAACGGCAGCTACGGGGGTGAAGATTTCTGCACCGGGAATGGAAGAAGCAATTGCAGGCATGCCCATGAGAAGCTGCTCAGAAAAAGAAGTGGAGCAGACAAAAAAGGAAATTCAGGAAGAGATTAAAGAGATAGTCCTTGAATGTGAAGAATGTCAGGGTGTAATTATAAAAGCAGATACCATCGGGGGTCTGGAAGCCCTAAGAAACCTCCTTCAGGAAAGAAATATCCCTGTAGCATCTGCATCCCTTGGTGATGTTACCAAAAAGGACCTCTCTAAATTGGAATCGCTGAAAGAAAAAGATGAATTTACCGGCGTTCTTCTGGGATTTAATATCAAAATACCTGCAGATGTTGAAGAGCTGATCAAAGTCAAGCGGCTAACCGTAATCAACAACGATGTCATTTACAAGACGATTGAAGATTATGAAGATTTTGTCGCTAAGCTAAAAAAAGATATAGAGATGAGGGAGCTAAGCGGTCTGGTCAGGCCGTGCAAATTCACCATTCTTAAAGGCTATGTTTTCAGGCAGAACAACCCGGCCATTGTCGGCGTGGAGATTGAAATCGGCCGGATTAAAAGCGGGGATCCGCTCATGAGAGCTGATGGGGCAAGGATAACTTCCGTAAAAAGCATGCAGGAAGGCAAAGAAAACGTGACCATTGCCGGGCAGGGGAAACAGCTGGCCATGGCTATGGACGGGGTAACTATTGGCAGGCAGATAAATGAAGGCGATTTTCTTTACACGGACATTCCCGAAGAGGATTTCAAGAAATTAAAAGAGCTGAAAAAGCACCTTTCCAAAATGGAAATAGGTGTACTAAAAGAGATTGCCGAAATAAAAAGAAAAGAAAACCCGGTTTGGGGAGTGGGATAAATTATCTTTTATCATCTTTTATTATCTTTTAAACAGAATTTAAACAGAATATTTTGCCCCCTGCTGAATAATTACATTTCAAAGATACTTTTTTATAACAAAAGATATTCAAAGACATCATGCAGCCGTTAACAATACTTAATACGCGGGAAGTAAAGAGGATAAGGGATATAGGTATAGAACAGTTTGCTTACTTCCCAGAAGAAGATTATGCTTATCTGCTGAGCGAGAAAAACAGAATTTTCGTTGTCAATAAAGATCTGTCCAGAATAGACCTAAAAAAGGTCAGAGCCGACAAAGTAGGGTTATATTTTGCAGAACTTAAAGACAACACTATACGGCTGAGCAAGGAAGGCGCACAGCTGCTCTTTAACGACGCGAAGAAAAAGAAAAAAGAGCTAAAGAATGTTGTGGAGATGAATGCTGAGGAAATAAAAAAATACTTTTCAGGAGTGGATTTGGAAAAAGACCTAGGAGCAGAAAACAGGTTTATTCTCCTGAAATATAAAGTGGATATCATTGGCTGTGCAAAATATAAAGAAAGAAAAATAATCAATTTTCTGCCTAAAATTCATCGTGGAGAGGTAATTGTATAAAAAGACGATAAGGCGATAGTACTCTCTTTACCTGCTTTTTCTACTTTCTTTACTCACTTAAGCACGTCTTCAATAGGCTTCTTGCCCTTCATTTTTTTAGGCATCTCTTTTGCCTGGGCTACCAAATCAACACCCATTTCTTTTAACTCTTTAAGGTGCATCTGCATGAGCTGCTCAACAATCTGCAGGATGCGCATTAATTCTTCCCTTTCCTTGCTTAACGTTGCCAAAGAGCCTTTATGGAACCCTATCTTTTCCGCTTTTAAAACAGCATCTTTACCATCTTTGCCTGTCATGAAGATTTGAAATATTTTTTTTGTTTATAAGCTTTTGGGAGTATCTATAAGTTCTGTCTAAAAAGCACATTTCTGTAAGACTACCCTTGCTCTCCTGTAGAGAAAAACATATAAACATTCCCTCTCCTGCGCTGAATACAAAAAGAGTGTAGGTTATTTCTATGGTCAAAAGAATAGAATCCCCTTCGTCTATCAACACGTTTAAGCAATGCCCAAGGAAATATTACTATCAGTATATTCAGAAACTACCTACCCTTCCCAGCATCCATACCCTCCGGGGAAACATTACTCACTCCTGCCTGGAGTATTTTTATGATCTTAATATCGATTCTCTAAATGAGGACAATTTTCCGCAAAAGCTTCAGGAAGCTGTACAAAAGCTCCTCATTGAGCAATGGAAAAAGCGTGAACCTGAACTTAAGCAGCTGAACCTGAACACTGACCAAAAGCAGTTTTATTTTGAAGAAACAATGCTTATGCTCATGAACTGGGCTTCTTTATTTGTTGAAGAATTAAAAGAAACTATGGAGAAAAAAAACCTATCCCTCCAGGAAGCTTTCATTTACCTCACTCCTATAAGAGAGCAGGAGTATATCTCAGATGATTATAGCGTCCATGGATATATAGATGCAGTCAATGAGCTGGAAGAGGAAACGCAGATTGTGGATTATAAAACCAATTCCAGCCTTGAAATTAAAGACGAGCTTAGGCTGCAGCTGGCAATCTATTCCCTGCTTTACTTTGAAAAGCATAAAAAAATGCCCTCCAAAGCCGGCATATTCTTCCTGCGGCAGAGAATGAAATGGATAAAAGTAGATGAAGAGCTTCTGGAATTTGCAAAAAGGGAGATAAATTGCGTTCACAGCCATACTTGTTGTAGAGATAAAAAAGAAGATTACCCTTACAAAAAAGGCCCGTTATGTAAATGGAGTTCTGGCCAGTGCGATTTTTATGAAATCTGTAAATTAAACTGGGCATAATTAAACTGGATATAATTAAACCAGATATAAAAAAACATAAATAGCATAAATGCTAGGTACACGTCGCCTGAAAGCTGCATTTGATTATTTCCTGGTAAGTCCAGACATTGTCCAGAACATATGTTTCTACCAGCGCTCCCAGGACCAAAAAGACCAAGGCAAAGAGCAGCAGATAAAGATTAAAACCAAAAACTTCAAAGAACCTCTGGGAAGCGAATTCTTCCATGATGACGTCTTTTGAAATCACGCTTCCGGATATTGCGGCCAGGAAATAAGAAATTGCTTCCAGAATCATGTGCGGGAAAACGATAAGCATGATCATTCCAAAATACAAAAAGGGATTCTTCCCTAAGAAAACGGCACAGCATTTAGCAGTAAAGCCAAATATCGTCCCCCATACTGACGCATTCCAGGCAATGAATAAAATGGCTCCATCCCCAGTGAGCAAGGCTAAGATAAAGCAGGCCAGTAAAACCATGAAATTATTGCTCAGCAGACCAAAAAATAATTCCCTTGAAAAAATCCCGCTCGTAGCCGAGCCGGCAAAACCTTCTCCCAACCTTATCTCCAGCTGCTCACGGAATAATGTGTTGGTCTGCATCTGCGGCAGAAGCATCGTGCCTACAGAATATACCAGAAGAATGCCCAAAAACAAAAACACATAAATCCTGATGACATTAATATCATCCCTCCATAATGTCCGCAGGGAAACTTTTTGCTCCATGCTTTCCTGACGCTCTTCTATGGAGAAGATCTTATACAGCTCAGGAAGAAGCAGAAGCGAAGTGAATGCGACTGCAACTAATGCCGGATCGCTGGGAAAGAGAACAAAAGAAATTAAGATACCGATTACAGCATAAACTACGCCAAGAATGAATGCGTATATTCCCTTGCGCTCAAGCCAGTCTTCAGGAAAAATGTGTTCTAAAACCACCTTATCACCTGCTATTAAACCTTATCACCTGCTATTAATTATCATTTATTGTTAATCCTATATATCCAATATTTATATACCTAAGAAAGAGTTTTTGTTTATATACTTTGCTGTGGATAACGGGTGCGGGACAGTAAATCTACGCTCCTACCCAAAATAAGTTATGCCACAAAGTTGTGAGCCCATAAGCGGTATCAATTCTTTCTTCTCTTTTTTGAGCAAACCTCCACCCTGTTCTTTTCTTGTCCTCAGAG
>JBFMFP010000076.1:0-5404 GCA_040751885.1 Nanobdellota archaeon | reverse complement strand
TATCTTAAGATCAACATTCAAGGGACACAATGTCATTATAAACTCAACAAATGCAGAACATGGAGTAGCTATGATATACAAATCACAATACTCGCAATATATCGATCATCTTATTCTCCAAGATCCACAAAAGGCTCTTGAAAACAGAGTAATAACAATAAAAATAACTGACACCTACTTTATAGGACTCTACGGACCAACACACTCAAATATCTTAAGTAATAAAGAAAATTTCACTACGCAATATAAAGAAATTCTTAGAATAATACAAGAACAAATTATTTCAGATAAAATCATCGTAGGTGGTGATCTAAACGTTCATATTAAAACATCAGATAGCACCAATAACAGAATAGACAACTTCTTTATTGAGTGGATGGAAGAAAACAACTTCTTAGATGCAATCTATCTAAATCCAAGTCTAAAACGGATACCAACCTACGTAAAAGATCCAGCTAAATCCATAATTGACAGATTTCTAATAAAAGACACCATTGATGCTACAAATATCCAATACCTACCAAAAGACAACTATGTAACATCTGATCATCTGCCAATAATGATATCTATCAACCTCAAAGATATAAACCTAATTGATCCACCACAGTCATCATTCAGAACCAAAAGATCATTTAAAAAATTTGAAAAAAACAAAGAAAGGTTTAACCAAGAAATCACTGACAAATGGAATAGACTCAAAGGACAAATACCCAGCAACCACCCAGAAAATGAAGCCTCTCCACAACACCTGGAACTATTTACAAAAATTCTTAATGATTCGGCAAATAATTACACCAAAATAACCCATTTTAAACAGGATGCAATAGACAAAGATATCAAAAGAATCACCAACAAACTCAATCTTCTATCAAACATACAAACAAACTTACATCAAATTCAAATACCAACAGATACGTTAAGAATACAAATGATAGAAGCAAATCTTTCACCTGAACTTCTTGACAAACCCATTGAAATCATAAATAAAACCATTGGAAACCAAAAAACAAAATTGCTACACGCTAAGCACGAACAAGAAAGGAACCTAAAAAACCTAACAATCAACAAATGGCGCAAAGACATAAACAAAGCAACAGAAAGACAAGATACAAAAAAACTCTACAAATTCCTCAAAAGTAAAACTCCACAAACACCATTTCAATCAATACTAATACAAGAAAATGGAAATTCTTACATATCTCAAGATCCAATTTTAGTAAAAGAAAAAGCGCGCTTAACATTCCAAGAAAAATTTAATAACACAATTACAACTGACACCGACCCACCATACTGGTTCAACTATATTCAAAAATTACAAAATTATTCAAACTCTGATGATCTCACTAAAATCATTACAATAGAAGAACTTCAAGAAACCACAAAATACCTTGCTACCGACAAATCACCAGGTCCGGATAACCTAGAAAATGAAATCTTTAGAAATTTAAATCAACATAATCTAAAAACTGTTCTAACATTCTTAAATCATTGCATAACAACGAGAACAATCTACCAATCATGGAAAAAAGGATACACCTCCCTAATCTATAAAAAAGGAAATCAACACGACCCTAACAATTACCGCCCAATTACACTACTTTCTTGCTTCTACAAACTTTATAGCAGAATTATTACTCAAAGACTAACCAAAATCATAAGAGAAGAAAACCTTCTCACTAACTCCCAAAATGGTTTCCTTGAAGGTAAATCGACAAAAACATGCTTATTTGATGCCTTAGCTCTTCTTGAAGATGCCTCAATCAATAAAACTGACTTATATACTTGCTATATTGACTTTGCTAATGCTTTCGACTCTGTCCCTCATGAAGGAATTAAAAATACCCTAATGAAAATGGGATTTAATTCAAATGTTGTTGAAATCATACTCTCCCTTATTACCTCTAGAACAACACAAATTATTACCAAGTATGGATTATCTGATCCAGTATACATTAACAGAGGTGTTCCACAAGGCGATGTAATCTCACCACTCTTATTCATTATATTCCTAAATCCTCTACTCGCCCAAATAGAAAAAACAGAAATTGGTAAGGCAATGGGAAACAGAACTAAATTTGAAGGATTAGTTTTAGCATTTGCAGATGATATTAAACTCTCAGCTTCAACTCTTGAAGATCTTCAATCTATGATAGACACTATAACTCACTTCATAGAACATAACGGAATGACTCTGAATCTAGGTCCAAACAAAACAGTTTTCCAATACATGAGAAAAAGAGACTGGGAAACAGCAAAACCTGTAAAACATACAGGAGAATTGAGATATAGAAAAGAAAAAATAGACTCTAACCATTTCAAAGACAACTACCATTTATACTATAAAGACACACCAATACCACAAATTCTCCCCCATGAACCATATAAATATTTAGGAGTCCCTATTACCATGCTACTCCAATGGAAATATGCCAGAAGGGCAATTATGGAAAAAATCACAACTAGAGCTCATACCCTTAGCTACATACCAATAAACGGTCCCACTCTTGCAAATGCAATTAACTCCATGATAATCTCTGTAATAACCTATGGAGGCACATTTATTACATTTAAAAATAAACACCTCAACCAACTTAAATCACTAACTAGACAAATTTTTTTGATACAAAATAAATGTAAAAGAGCAGCAAACAAATACACTCCTTTTGTCGATAGAAATAAAGGCGGATGTGGTGAATTTGATGTCAAAAAAGAAATTCATAACATAAGAATCTTAGACTTTGTTAGATACATCAATGGTAATAATAAACTTTCTCCAATGTACTTATCTCTCTTTAGTTTTCCACAAAATATCAAGGATAAAACAACAATCTTTGATGAAAACAACTTTTATTTCTTTTTAGCAGACCCAAATAAAGCATGCGTACTTAAATCAAAATATAATAGATCTAATTACTTCCTACCTAAACTAATTAAAAGTACAGTCGAAACAAAAGTTGCTATTAAAGAAAACAACCTCTTTCACAAAGAATCTCTTGAAGAAATCCTCAAATTTCTTAGGGAAGGTAAACAACCAATTCTAGCTCCGAACATTATTACATCAGGTATTACAGACCTTAGGGAACTACCATACAGAGAACTTTCAGCCTACTCTACAAATAATATCCAAGAATATAATAATCTTAAAAAAACTCTTCTATCAAAACCAGATGAACAAAAATTACAAAAAAAAATCAGGAAAAGAAAGGAAAGGTTGCGAGAAAATAGGAACCTAAATAGAAAAGGTGAGGTTACAAACAATGATTCCTTAATCCAGCAATATTTAGAATCAGAATGTAAACTTAAATCATTGAGAGACAAACTTAGAAAAATCAGAAAAGAACACAAAAAGAAAATTCTTAATTATGCACACGCATTTTTAAATAACTGCAACACTTCAAACCAACAGGAAAAAAATACTATCTTTTTAGAAGCAACAGAAGATTCAAAACAAAAGATTAAACAATCCCAAATAATTATGCATAGGGTTAAACATAACAAAGTACGTCCTACCATCTTAAATGAGAGAGATTCTAATAGAACTGGGAAAGTCCCTAAAAAAAGCATTGATTCATACCTTACTATAATGGAAAAAAATGTCCTTAAAAAGGAAGAAGAGAAAAACAAGCTGATATCACAACACAAAACTTATCTTAGTGAATATCTAATCCAAAACCATAGAACAGATCTTCTGCAAACGCTTAATCCAACTTTAATTAGAGAACCTGATATTTCTCTATGGAAACTATTAGTTCAAAACTCAATAGATGATAACCAAATAATAATTGGAATTGATGGCTCCAACTCCAATGGTAAAACAGCATATGCCCTCAAAATGGTTAAATCAAATTCCTCTATAAAGATTACAAAATCTGATGAAAATGATCCATCATTCTTTATTAAAACAAAATACATATTACAAGAATCCAAACAAATAGGAGAATATGGCTCATGCTATATTGCTGAACTTATTGCACTATTAAGAACACTAGAACTTATTTCACCATTCTCCTTTGATACTGTAATAGTTGGAGATAATCAAGCACTTATAAATATGGTTAATTTCTTTCTAACCAAACCCAGCAAACCTATCAAAAAACAAAATAAATATAAATACTTACTGAAAAAACTACATCATTTGGTAACCTCATATCAAGGCAAACTAACAGCATTATTTATTAATTCTCATCTTTATGACGACGAAGCTAATCCTTCGAAAATTCCAACATTAAATCTAATCAACAAAGATGTTGATTACTTAGCAAATCGGGAATGTCATTCAAATACTCCTCAATTTCAAACAAACTTCTACCAAGTTAACTCAAACCCAGATAAGTTCTACATGGAAATTAAAGGAAATCTTATTAATTCCACCAAAGAGATTAGAAAAGAACAAAGATCTGAGCAAATAAAAATTACCAAAGAAAAAATTAAAAGTAAAAGAATACTTAGATATATTGACTGCTTTAATAACAAAATAAGTAACTCGTTTCTACTAGGTGCAAGAAAAGAACTAACAAGATTTAGATACAAAGCCACTAATGATCTTCTCAATACTTCAAGAGATACTAAAAGAGTACTTATTCAATCCAAATATCCTGAAAATATTATCTCAGAAAAATGTCCCTTCTGTAATGACAAAGAAGACACATTTGAACATAGATGTTTCTGTAATTCATCTGTATCACAAAAACTCAGAGAAAGAAGAAAAGCGGCTCTATTAATGCTCACTAATACTTTACAAAAACATTTTAATATTAACATTCTACCATTCCTTGAAAAATACACTGATCTTACTTATCTTCCAAACAATCTTAACCATCTAACGCAACTTGAGCAAAATAATTTAATAAAATTCTATCTAGGAAAAAGAAACTCTAAGATACATCAAGAGATGAAAAACCTCTTCCAATCAACTTCAGATATTCCCTTCAATATTAATCAACTTAATAGATCACTATTATACATTCTAAAAACATCATGGGATGAAAGTACTACTATCACATTCCAAATAAGAAGTAACATATTCACAAATATTAAGAATAATGAACAATACCTTTCTGTTCAAGATATTATCAACCTTACCACAGACGATGCTTGTAGAAGAAAACATAAAATGAACAAAATATATCAAAAAGATGAAGATTATTTCAATAAAATCACCTATCTTCCAGAGCAAGAAACAGAAGAATTACAAGGACCAAATCATATCACTACCTATTTAAATGATTTACACCTTAAGGTGCAAACCTTTTCAAATAACTCATTTGGTTTGGGAATTTCTCCTGAACCTAGTGAGAATATTACATAATTTTTTTACCCAAGCGGCAGCTGAGGAAGTCGCTATAGAAAATCAAAAAAAAAAAAAAAAAAAAAAAAAAATGGAATTCATCACCAATTCCAAAGT
>JBFMFP010000075.1:0-5446 GCA_040751885.1 Nanobdellota archaeon | reverse complement strand
ACCGTTTCGAGATTATTATCGAGAAGACGGTAACAAAGTTTGGTACAGGAGCAAAGGTAGATTGCCCCAAAGAATATCTCGGTCGGAAAGCCTATCTTGTGATTAGAGCAAGGTAGAACTTATGGGTGAGGATCTGGGGCTTCCCCCCCGCGACGCTCTTGATACCATTATCGAAAGGATTTCGACCTAATGGTGCTATGCACATACCAAAAAACAGTAAATATTAAAAACAATAACGAATTAAGTAGGAAGGATGATGATGAAATCGAGCCTTAACCCGTCAACAGGAAGATTTTTGATAGTCTTGGCCGTTTTGATGGTCTTTCTCATGCTGGCTACTTCATCCAATCAGCTTACCAGCCAGTTAAATATAGTCACGGGAGCGGGAATAGCTGAAGGCTTGTCAAAAAATGCCAGTTATCTTTTATTATTGATAGCCACCGTGCCCATAGCTGTCATTTGTTATGTGCTGAAGAGGCTTTCCACAAAGAGGTCAAAAGCGCCAAACATCATTGAAGAGAATCTGGACAGGAAGCTTAGGAGCGTCAATGCAGAAATCCAGGGGTACAACAAGCCTGCCGTGCTTAGCGCTCCCAAACGCAAGAAAAACCTTGACGCACAGCTGGAGCAAATCAATAACGAATTATCTAACTTAAAAAACGCTGAAGTGGAAAAAGTTCTGGTCAAAAAAACAGTTCCGTTCACGCCTGAAGAAGAAACTCCAAAAAGAAAGAGAGGATTTTTCTAAGTTAAACCCTGGCGCTTAGAGTAAATTATATCTTTCAAATTAAAATTTAGCAAACAACAACCTTACACGTGCAGGGCAGCTTTTTAGCTGATTTGTCCAGAGCTTCCCGCCCGATTTTGATGTGCTCTTTATCTACCTTTAATTCAAAGACGGTCTGCCCTTCCCTTATCCTTGCTGCCGAACCAATGGACTTTCCATAGGACTTTTGCATACCCGTACTCATCCTGTCCGCACCTGCTCCTGATGCCAAGGGGTTTTCCCTAAGAACATGGAAAGGATAAACTTTAAGGCGCAGGTGAAAATTAGTGCCTAAAGATTTCTCCAGAAACCTGTTGGAAACCAGCCGTGCGGATTCTAAAGATTCGTTGCGGAAATTCATGCTTCTGCAGGAATTCAGCTTAATTACCGCAGTATAATTCTTTTTGGTGTTGCCCATGTCAAACTTGGTTATTTTTAAGTGCGGAAACCCGCCGCGGACATAGTTCTTTTTAGCAAATTTGCTTATCCTTGTATAAGGCCTTTCTAAGTTTTGGTATGCTGAATTCTTACGTAACCTGACCATGTTCAAGAACAGAAGGTGTTTTATTTATAAAGATTTCCTGCGCAGATGTCACGCAGATGTCACGCCATCTGAGAGGCGAAGTGGCTACGTTACACTCCGCCACAAAGCAAAAATGTGCATCTTAGCGCAGCATGGGGTTGATAAGGGGCGAAGCCACTTATGAGGCGAACCCTCGCTTTGCTCGGGGAAAACGAAGTTGCACCAGCCATGCGCAGCTTGGGGTTGATAAGGGGCAAGGCCCCTTATCGGCAGAGCTAAAACTCCCCCAGCGTCTTTTGCTTCTTCTTCTCTTCCGTATCTTTGTAGGACTGCCAGCGCCTTCTGAACAGCTGCGGAAATTTGTCGTAATAATTTTCCAGAAACTCTCTGGTCTTGGGATCAGACATATAGCCGGAACCAAAATCTATGCCTATTTCCTTTCTCAGACGTTCAATCTGCCTGTCGCGGATAACTTTGGCAACTATGGAGGCGGCAGAAACAACAATATGGTTTACGTCAGCTTTATGCTCAGCAAGAAGGTCAGCTTTTTTCTTCACTGCAGCACTTAAACGTGCAAGAACATAATTTCTGTAGGCAGCAATATTTGGGCTGGGGCAATCTAAGATAATCACATCCGCATCCAGCTCTGAAACTAACCTTGCGGAAGTCTCTGCTTCCAGCCAATTAAGGTTGGACTCGCTTTCCATAAGAGATAAATCTATAGCATCCGGCTCAATCATCTCAATCCTGAAATCATGCACTATTTCCTTAACGCGTTCAAATAACTCTTCCCTTACTTCAGAACTCAACAGTTTGCTGTCCTTAACTCCCAACCATTCCAGCTTCTTTTGGTCCTCTTCTTTGAAAGCTAAAGCTGCTATGACCAATGGACCTAAAACAGGACCCCTTCCCGCTTCATCAATGCCCACTATAATTTTGCTTGGTTTTTTCATGGTACTTGTTTTTTTAGGATTTTTTTAGGATTAATTATTCGTTATGGTTTTTACGATTATTTTTTATTTTTCTTGTTAAAATTGCATCTCTTCTACTACAAAAACAAAGCAATTTAAAATCTTTTGTTAAAAAGAAATCTTATTATCAATCTCAACGAATTAAACCTGAACTTTACCTGAGCTGCGGTCTCGGTTCGTAAGGCTTATCCAAATCAATGTTTCTCTCAGGAAATCCAAAATCAGCAGCAATATCCCGAGCAAGCCGGATGGTGTTGTAAGGCCCAGGGTAAAGTCTGTCGTAATCTTTTCCTTTTTCAAGACCGTACAATGCGTGCATGCCAATTACTAATCCTGAATGAACTTCTGTTGTAATATACTTCCTCCCCCCAAAACTTCTGATTAATTGAATGCGGGAGCTTTTTATGTAATAACCAGCCCGCCCTTTTCCAAAAGGTTCAATAATCAAAAGACCATACCTCTTTAATCTCTCTGCATCCCCTCTTAACCTATCTACATCTTCATCAGTTTCATGTAAATCAACATTATGTCCCTGCCCTCTTAACATATCAGCTAACGGCTCTCCGATAAGTGATTCTTCAACAAGCAATATGTTTAAGGTCATTAGTAATACCACCACACTACCTTTCCCATCACCCACGCAACTGTTTACCCATAAGCGTCATACTTGAACCGTCACCATAAAATCTATCTACAGTCAAAATCGGCTCGTAGCCTAATTTTTGATTGACAAAATACATTCCTTTGTTCGTAACGGTGAAAGTGAACACTTGCTTTATTCCTGGTTCCATCAGTTGCAGTTCTTCTTCTAATCTCTGGTTCAGTTGAGTGGCAACACCTTTTCTTCTTTGTCCCGGAGAAACTATCGTAAAAAATTTCATGAAATTACCTCCTACGAAAGAAGTGGCAAAGACAGGATAGAAATCTATGCTTTTTGAAGCATGATATAGAGCATACCCTTGACCTTCTCCAGCATAGTAAAAGGTAGGAGCACTTTCTCTCAATTTTCTTACTGCAGTTTCCAGCTCCTTTTCAGCTTTCTGTATTTCATCTCTTGCTCTTCTTGGTGAAAATACAGAAGCTCCCTGCAAATTAGGGTTATAATTCTTTTCAGCTCTTATTTCATAGTCAAAGAATCTAAGCTTTAAGCTTGCTTCGATAATTTTTAAATCCGGACTTACTAAACCATACGAAACACACCCAACAGGAACTCCCTCTTTGGTATAGGATATTAAAGTGTGAGAGTTGCATATAACCTGTTTCGCCAAGGCACGCATCTCCTCTTCACTCATTGCAGGAAGGAATTCTTTAAAAGAATGATTATACTCATCTGCAAGTCTTTCTAAATTGTCTGCTGGAACATCTCCGAAGTATGATTTTATTTCCATAGTAAATGCTTCACAACCCAAACGCATCCGTAAATTCCCTCATTCTGCGAAATTCAGCCAAGAAACCCAAGCCTTTCTCAGTGATTTTAACCACTTTATTGGGCCTTTTTTTCTTCCTCACCGGCTCTTCTTCAATAACAACCAGCTCTTTCTGGATTAATTCTTCCAAATAACTGTTTAACAACTTATGGGAAAGGTTGGATTTATACATTAAATGTGTTGGCTTGATGCTTCCCCCTTTATTCTGGATTGCCAAGAGAACGTCAAACACCAATTCCAACCGTGACCTTCTTGTAGCCATTTTTCCTTACTTCTTTTTAAGAGGAGCTATTCTTGCTCTTATTAGCTATTTTTTAGCTATTTTTCTACTTTTCACAATTATTTTTCTGTTTTTATATTTGTGTTTGTATTATTTTCCTATTGTTTTCCTATTATTTTCCTATTATTTTCCTATTATTTTCCTATAGGTATATAACAATAACAAAAACCCGGCCAGCAGGAGCAGCTCTCCAACAACATAAAACCCTTCAAAAATAAAGACAAAAATCAGGCATAAATTGCTGAGCAAAATCAGCAAAAAGGATAACATTACCATGAAAGCATTCCAGTTCCTGCGCGTATTGAGGTAATTTTTGTAATAATTGAGCACAGTCAGGCTTAATATAACTGAGCTGGTCAGGTAAAACACTGTATATTTAAAATTGCTGACAATGGAGATGAGCAGGATTAAATAAAGAAACAAGGCTATCTGGCTTACTTCATAATACTTCCTTAAGCGGTCTTCCTTTTTCTGCGAGTTGAAGAAAATTAGCAGCCATGCCCCTAACATCGTAACCATATACAAAAAGAAGCCGCAGCGGTAAAAGAGATCTGAATAATTTATTTGCAAGGAGACGTTCCTTCCTACTACTGGCTCCAATACCGCCGTAGCTACGTTCCTCCAGGAAGTATAATAAACAACCCCCTGTGTAAGCATCTTAAACAGAAAAGCCAGGCCGACCAGGAAAAAAGCAAGTGAAAAATAAGCATATTTCTTTTCTGCATTTATAGAATAAATCCTCCAGCTGTAACTGGCAATGAGCAAAGCTATTATTAAAGAAACCCCTTCAAAAAGCAAATCATACCCTTTAAACCATTGCGGTGTTAAAAACAAGCTAAACATATAACCACTCTCCTGATAAACCCATCTCAAACTCACCCACAATAAACCTTATTTCACTCCACAATAAACCTGATTTTTCCCAAGAGGAGCAAGAGCGCACTTAAAGCCCTCTCTTTACGTTTTACTTAGCTCTCTCTTTACGTTTTACTTTAAAGTAACAAATAAGTAACAAATTGAATGGTCTATTTAAAAAACTTATGGAGCTTTGTAATACTTCAGTAAAGTGAAGCAAAGTCGTCGTCCTGGCCAAGAGGTGAGCCACGGAGAGCCATTTACAGAAATACAGGTACGATTTCCTGCGCAGATGTCACGCAAGTGTCACGCCATTTGAGAGGCGGAGCCTTCGGCACAGATGTCACGCCATCTGAGAGGCGAAGTGGCTACGTTACACTCCGCCACAAAGCAAAAATGTGCATCTTAGCGCAGCTTGGGGTTGATAAGGGGCAAAGCCACTTGGGAAAAATGAACACGCCTTAGCGCAGCTTGGGGTTGATAAGGGGCAAAGCCACTTATTGGCGGAGCCTACGCTAACGCTTCGGCACAGATGTCACGCCATCTGAGAGGCGAAGTGGCTACGTTACACTCCGCCACAAAGCAAAAATGTGCATCTTAGCGCAGCTTGGGGTTGATAAGGGG
>JBFMFP010000074.1:0-5485 GCA_040751885.1 Nanobdellota archaeon | reverse complement strand
CATGTGTAAAGAAGCAAAAAGGAAGTTCTGGTGCTATGCAGTTCTCAAAAGGTATGCAGAAAAGAAAGTGGCTATGTAGAAGAAATAGATAGGGGGAGGGGTTTTGAATTATTTATGCAACACAGCAAGCACTGGCAAATAGTGCCAAATTAAAAAGTACTGCAGAGATGGATATTCACGTTATTTCAAAGGCAGAAATGTTTGCAATGCTCACAAATGCTGAAGAAAATTTTGGGAAGCAAATAGCTAGAAAGCATCTGGCTGTTTATAATCACAGGATTTTTTATGAAATTATTAAAGAAGGAATGAAGCATGGATTTGGAATATAGCATTTATCTTGTCAGGGCAGAGAATGATAGTCAGAAATAAAGTAAATAAAGTTTATCATAATGAGCAGCTTGTGGCCGTGAATGAAGAAGTAAAGAGTTTGGGGTGAAGGAATATTACGCTGCTTGTCAGATTATTGGAAGACCAACAAAGCCAAAAAATTTTGTTGGGGGACTATATTTTGCAGATAAATTAGCCGCGGTCTTGAAGTCAGCGCAGTAATTCTATTACTCTTTTTACCTCATCAGAGGAATGATTTAACTGTTGGCTACTTTTCTGATATTCGCTCTCACTAATTGTAGATAATGCACCGCTCACTTTTCTTTTGGAAACAAAACGAGCAATCTCTTTCTTTAGGTCTTGTGGTTTTTGTTCTGAATACCACAGCAATGCAAAAATATCGCATAAATCTTTGATTTTCTTATGCTCTTTATCCCTGTGCTTTAAAGCGGTCAATTTTGTTGCCAAGAGTAATTCTGGCTTTGGTAGCCATAATTTTTTATTAAACTCTCTGAGTTCTTCTCGGTATTTTTTGTCTTCAAAGACAAAACGCAAAAGTGGCTCGTCGGCAGGTTGAAAGTGGAAAAATTCTTTAAATCTTTGAGGGGTATTGTCAACCAGAACATCAACATACATCGGAAAGATGAAATGTGCAGGAATAATTTTGCCCTCCTCAATTTCTTCTTCCGTCTCGGTATGAACCTCTTTCAATAGCCGAAATGAAACTGACTTAAACTTCAGATTGTTTTGAAGAATATCCAGAGATTTTGCAAGGGCAGAATTTTTCATTTGTTCTGTCATCGCATTTTTATCAAGATGAAAGCCAAGATCAATATCTCTGCTTCCAAGATAAGGTCTTCCCTGCGCTTTTTGGAAGTTTTTGTTTACATGAAGAAAGACTGCCCAACCACCGAGAATACAGATTGGTTCTTCAAGTACAGAAATTACTTGCTTCAGATATTTGTACGAAGTTTTTGTCTCAAATTCGGGGTACATGTTTTTTCAGCTTAGCGAGAAGCATTTCTGCTGCTTCTGTTGCTGGACCTCCCTCAGTAAACAAATCAATTATTAATTGAGGTAATGATATTATAAAAAGACCGCTTAATTTTCTTTTTCCGTAGAGAGTATGTTCCTCCGCTACAATAATACGAACATTCCCCCGGCCATAAAGTCCCTCTCTAGTGAGCAGCGAGTGCCACTTTTGGAGGTCCTCTTCTTTGATGTAGATGTCTGTTCTCGTTGGAAATAAATAACGTTGTAATAGATTTTCAGCAATATAAGTGGTAAGAGCATAATCAAATTTTACTTTTTTAAAGAGTTTTAATGGTTCTTTAACCATATACTCTCGGTATTTCTTTGGCTTTTTATGGAAAGTAAGCCAATAGCGAATTAATCCTGTTGAATTGATTACTTTTGTTTCTTTGACTAAATTCTTTTTCTCAAGCTCTCGGAGAAATAGGATTACCCATTGTCGGGTACACTGTGCTTTTTTAGAGAGCTCATTCTTGCTTAATGGCTTTGTTTCAGTTAAGAGTACTCGTAGGATTCTTTCTCTTTTTAGTCCACGCATGCAGTGTAAGTAATTAAACTACTATATAAATGTTACTTACATGTAAGCAAAATGTTATGTTCATAAAGTTTAGTTACAGGGAAATGGGGGCTCGTCATAACAAAATACACGAAAATTTTGACGGAATGAAATGAAGTCGCTAAATGCACATTAACTTCAATTTTTTGCCACCTTTACTTCTCTTGCGCTGATGCTAAACTTAAAATAATATTATAATGGCGCCAATACGCTAAAGGCCGAAAGAGAAATGTTCAAATATCTCTTCTATTTTGTCTACAAAAGTTCGAGCGTCTTCTTTTGTTTTTTCTGCTAATTCTTTTGTAGTTCTTTTTGTTACCGAATATTGAGCAATTTCTCTTCTATCTTTAACATCTTTTAAAATTTCCACTTCTTCTTTTCTCATTCTTACACTTTCAAGGTTTTCTAATTGGGTTTTATCAAGAAGTTTTTTCTTGACAAAAAATTCTTCAAGAGCGACAGCAGTAGCGGTATGAGATTTACTTTTGAAGCCAATCTTTGCCAAAAGGCTTAATGCAGCCATATACATTGAGTAATAAGCAACCACAACAATCCACTCGTCGGTGCTATGTTCTTTTGGGATAGCCAATAATTCTTTGTGTTTTTCCACTTTGCTTAAAATTTCCATAGTAATCAAGTTTGATTTGGCTTTTTTGAAATATGGTTCTGCTAAACTCTTAGCAGTTATATCTCTTACAAGCTGTTCTTTTTTAATAAATGCTTCAGTCATTTTTAGTAATTATTCAGCTTTGTGAAGCAAAGTCGTCGTCTTGGCCAAGAGGTGAGCCACGGAGAGCCTTTTACAGAAATACAGGTACGATTTCCTACGAAAACACTTTGCTTATATAGCGATAAACCAAGAAAGAAATCGTCGTGGCTCACGGCCTAGACGACTTTGCTGAACTTCAGGAAGCTGAATAATTACCATTTTTATACACCTCTTTAAAGAAATAGTCTAAACCGTCTAAGATAATTCCATATTCAATTAAATCCTCCCAAAAAGGGGGATTATCCGTTTTCATATTTTTAAAATCAGACATTTTTACTACAACAGCTTGAATGTTAATATTATATTTAGTTTTAAAAGTTTGAGCGATTTCACGAACATTTTTTTTGTTCGTTACACACAATAGATCTAGGTCACTATTTTTAGTTTCCGTGCCTTTTGCAAACGAACCAAAAATAATAGCAATTCCCTCCAATTGTATTTCATTTAAGAATTCATAAAGCCGGTTATGGTTCAAAAAATGTTTCTCTTTGAATTTTAATCTTTTCTTGGTAGTGTAATGCACAAAAATTTGATAAGTTAGGTCGTCTTTTATGAATTGATAAACATTGGTTTTTCCTACTTTTTTCTCTTTTAGATGTTTTTCTTGGACTAATTTTTTAAGAAGTCGAAACGTAGTTTCGTGAGAGAATCCGCTCTTAGTTTCGATTTCTTTAGCCGTAAGATCGGCTAATTTTGGAAAAAAGCATCCAAGTATTTCTAGTTCATTTTGAGTTATCAAGTTGGTTCACCAACTACACAGTTGGAATAACAACTATTTAAAACTTTCGCCTCTTTTGTAAATATGGTAAGAAATAAAGTTTATCATGATGAGCAGCTTGTGGCCGTGAATGAAGAAGTAAAGAGTTTGGGATAAGTATTTTTGCTATAAGTTGTTTTATAAGGTGAAGCAAGTAAATGGACATATTACCAGCAAAAATAAAACTAGAACTTGAAATTTTTGCTCCGCCGACCGCTACGAAAACAAAACTAACGGAACTCCCCCCTAACGAAACATTACCCTACTTCGTAGCAATCTAATCTTTACAGCGTTGGCAAAAACTACGGCACCAATGGATCACAAAGAAACAAAGTTTCTAGTGCCCTAGCGGGTTTCAGCAAATAAAAAACTCCACTCGCTAACGAAAACTGCGGTTTTCGAAGTTTCCTAATCGGAAACCATGCAAAGCCGAGCTACGCATAAGTTTAATTTTCTTATCGCCTATTTTGACTCTACGCTAACGCTAACTACAACAACTTTTAACATTAACGCCTTTTAGAAGCAAACAACAACTACAACTATACTTTCAAAAATAATCTGAATTAGGGGTTAAGAGGCTTTTATTTTAATCACTAACACCAATGAGCATCACCTATTTTTCTAACACTACATTTATGGTTAATACAAGCAGGTTCACCACAACTTAATGCTCCCCTCACAACTGCAGTACATGTTACTCCAATACAAAGTGGGCGAAACTCTTTATTGATGGTTGTATCAGGATGACAACAAGAAGCAGGCACACAATCATCGTCTTTTTCACAAAAATTAACAATTAATGGATTTGGAGAATATTCTGAATTAATGTCACTCAAATAAACTGATTTTATGAACTCTTTGTTAATAAATTTATCAACAATAAAAAAATCAGTTACTTGAATACGAGCAGAACAATCATCGGAATATTTAGAACAATAAAAAGAAGAAAGCGTACCAAATTCACTTAAATATTCTTTTATTTCATCCTCTAAAAATTATTTAAATAACGCCAAACAGAAAGTACCAAAAATGATTTCTTCATTTTATCAGACATTAGTGGTGAGAAATGATTATATATCTACAGCCACTTAGGACTACCTAGATAGAAGCAGCTTGGCGAAGGCGATAACAAATGGGAGTTTAGCTTAGAAAATCCAGCTGGTTAGCTCTGCTGTAAAACTTCCTTGTTCGCAAGATTCTCTGAGCTGCTATAAAATTTAGTTTTCCCTTAATTTAGTTTTCTTTCAATTTAGTTTTCCTTCAAATAACCTTTGTAAGCAAATTTCTCTGCCTGCATGTCAAAGTACTTCTTGACTACAGCATGAAGGTTCCAGATGCGGTAATAAAGCTGGTCGTAGTAAACGCTTTCTATGTCTTTCTGGATAACTTTTTCATAAAGCCGGCCTAATTTCTCTGCAAACTTCCCGGTAAACCTCTTTTGCCAGTCCAGCCCCAGCTTTCCTTTGATTAAAATCTGTATCCGGGCATTGGAGAGGGATTTCTTCCGCCCATTAGCCTCTACTTCTACTTCCAGCATGTCCCATATATGAAGATCAAAAACAATCTCCTCCCGTCTGTACTCAGTAACGTTTTTAGTCATTAGCCAGGTTAGCTCCTGCTCGGCTCCTGCAGGTGAAGGAACTTTATGCTTATATTTAGTTTCATGCCACATATACCCATAATTTTTAGCCCAGTCCACAACTGCTGCATAGAGACCATCTAAATCAAACAAGCCGTTATACCTTAAGGTAATTTCACGAAGAGGAATCTCTGTCATGAACTTAAACCATTGTTTCAGGTTATATAAATATTTCTGTAGAATGTATGTATTAAGCCATACTCTATAATTCTTTGATTTCCCAATCATATTCTTCAGCACCGAAAACTTAATATATATCAAATATATATTAAGAAAAGTGCGTAAAATTTCCATCGTATCCTCCAATGAGATCAGCATCAAGAATATTCATGGATATTTTGAGAAGCGAGTAACTAAATTCGGCACGGGCGCTAAAGTTGATGTTCCTAAAGAGCATCTGGGAAA
>JBFMFP010000073.1:0-6052 GCA_040751885.1 Nanobdellota archaeon | reverse complement strand
AGAGAGATAAAGACGGCAAAGTAAAACAGAGAGTTATCAAGTACTTAGGAACTGTAGAGAATATTCTTGAAAAATTCAAATTCTGGGAAGAACACTATTAAGTAGATTCAATATCCACGCAAAGCCCTTCCTTCAGAAACATTTATAAAACAGCCGCCTTCTTCATTAATTATTACCGATGATTTAAAGCAAGGAGGTAACGAAAGTTATTTCTGTTGTTTTAAATTATCTGTTGTTTTAAATTATGTTTTAAATTACGTAAGTAGAAAGGTGATGAAAATGGACTTTGGTAAAATGGTCTCCTGGATTGCTATAATATTGGGTCTTTTAGTAATAGTTTTGGTTTTGTACAAAATAATTACAGGGATGTGAGCATGGACACTACTGAAATTACATTAAAAGTAGTAATGACCGTATCAACATTGGTTTTGTTTATGTATGGGTTGTTTAAAGGATATGATACTTTGGAATTATCAATATATAATCTTTACTTTGTTGCATTAATCATTTATTTACTGAAAACTAATCTTTTAACAAGAAAAATTAAAAATAAATTTTTAAGCCGCAAGAAATAAGAAGAACTGTCTTATTTCTGCGCAGAAAACAAGTAGTTTCTTGTTTTCTTGCGTAAATAAAGCTTTCATACTTTATTTACGATAAAAAATAAAAAAGATTAAAAAAGCAAAATACTTCAAAATAACTTACCAAGAAGATAAACAAATAAACAAGTCGAGGTCTGAAGAAAATGGCTAACAAAAAACAAAGATTTTTTGGAAGCCTCCAGAAATCACTGGAAGGTGATTTCTGATGGCTGATGAAGCAAGGGTGTTGGAACTGGTGGAAATTGCCCGAACCAGCGGAAAGATTAGCAAGGGCGCTAATGAAGTTACCAAAGCTATAGAGAAGGGAAATGCCAGGATGGTCGTTTACGCTGAAGATGTCAGCCCTAAGGAGATAATCATGCACCTGCCTTTGCTCTGCAAAGAGAAAGATGTACCTTGTTTTGCCGTCTCCAAAAAAGATGATTTGGGTGCAGCCGCAGGCCTGCCGGTAGCAACAGCCGCAGTGGCCATAATCAAAGAGGGCGAAGCCAAAGCGGCAATTGAAGCATTCGTTAAGTCTCCTAAATAAGGTGAGCAGTTAGGTGGAACAGTTAGGTGAAACAGTTAGGTGAACAGTTATGGGAAAAAAGATGATTACTAAGGGCGACAAGCCTGAATTCAAAGAAGAAGCGCCGAAAGGGGACTTCAAAGCAGAAGTTAAAGTAGAGGGGGAAATTAAGTTTTATCCCGGGACTCCGGCAGAAGTCAAAGAGATTGTTGGCAGGGGAGGAACTCGGGGAGAGCTTACTCAGGTGATGTGCCTTATTCTTGACGGCAGGGATAAAAACAAGGCTATCCGCAGGAATGTTAAAGGACCGGTCAGAGTAGGGGATATATTGATGCTTATGGAAACTGAAATTGAAGCACAACGCTTAGCGTCTGCATACCGCGGAAGAAGATAAGAAAGAGAAGGGAAAAGATAAAAGAATAAAGAAAGGGGAAGGAGAAGAAAATGCCCAAATGTACTTTTTGCGGAAGGCAAATTGAAAAAGGAACAGGAAAAATGTTTGTTTACATCAGCGGAAAGATTGACAATTTCTGCTCCAGCAAGTGCGAAAAGAACCTGCTTAAACTGAAAAGGAAGCCCGTGAAGACCCGCTGGACAGAATTCTCCAGAAAGGAAAGAGGCAAAGGCGAAAAGATGTAAGCATAAAATATCAAAAAGTTCATATCAAAATAAAATATCAAAAAGTTCACATCAAAAAGTTCACGCCGGTGGGTAAAGATGAAAGTAGAACGGACACTTATTCTAGCAAAACAAGATGCAATTCACCGCGGTTTAGTTGGCGAAATCATCAAAAGGTTTGAGCAGAAGGGGATGCGTATCGCCGCGATGAAAATGGCCCTCCCGACAAGGAAACTTATTGAGCAGCATTACACTAAAGATGAAGCCATGCAGAAAGAAACCGGGGAAAGAACTCTTGCTACATGGAAGGCTCAGGGCAGAGCAGTCAAAGAGACGCCGTTGGAAGTAGGCAACCGCATCCGTGAATGGAACATCAAAGCTCTGGAGGGAAAACCGGTAGTAGCCATGGTCTTTGAAGGCTTCCATGCCGTAGAAGTGGGAAGGAAGATTGTCGGGCATACCGAACCCAGGCAGGCCTTGCCGGGAACGATACGGGGAGATTTCTCTGCTGAGTCCTACGAGTTAGCTGACGCATACAAAAGGACGATGGTTAATCTGGTGCATGCATCAGGCAAGCCGCATGAAGCTGAGCGGGAAATCAAAGCCTGGTTTAAAGACGATGAGATTTTTGATTACGAAAAGAAAGATTTTAAGATATTGCATTCGTTTGATTGATATCAACAACAAGTAGTTTTAATCAAGCAAAGTTGTCGTCTGGGCCAATAGTATAGTAACGGTGATTAAAAAATGAAAATAGTAGTTATGGGCTCTCCCGGTGTGGGAAAAGGAACATATACTCAGGCGCTGAAGGAAGAGCTGGGTTTAGTGCATGTGTCTACAGGGGATATTTTTAGAGAAAACATAAAGAACAAGACCGGGCAGGGCAGGATAGCTGAGAAATGTATCGCGGAAGGCAAGCTTGTTTCTGACGATTTGACTATTAAATTAGTTAAAGAAAGGCTTTCCCGCAGCGACTGCAAAAGCAAAGGGTTCATCTTGGACGGATTCCCGCGTACAATAGCGCAGGCAGAAGCTTTGGAGTCCATTACAAAAGCGGATATGGTCATTAATTTCCTGGCCAACGATAAAGTCATCATTGAGCGCATCAGCGGAAGGATCATCTGCAAAAATTGTGGGCGGATATTTCACAAGAGAAACATCATTCCCAAAGTGGCCGGGAGATGCGACAGCTGTAATGGAGAGCTCTACCAGCGTGATGACGACAATCCCAAGACTGTCAAGCAGAGGCTGGAGATTTACCGACAGCAGACC
Source organism: Nanobdellota archaeon (assembly GCA_040751885.1). Lineage (GTDB taxonomy): Archaea > Nanobdellota > Nanobdellia > Woesearchaeales > GW2011-AR9 > JBFMFP01. The sequence continues at coordinate 3,052 of JBFMFP010000073.1, read as the reverse complement.
GCTCCGCTGATGGAATATTACCGCAGGAAAGAGCTTCTTAGGGAAATTGTCATTAATGAAGATTTTGGCGTACACAGAAAAGCAATTATGGAGAAAATTTTGGGCGTTATCCGTCGGGGATGATGGCCGGTAGCGTAATCAAACATCAGGACAGCTATTCAACCATTAGTACCAGGTCTAATTGGTAAGCGCACAGTATATGAAGTAAGAACCTACAGAAGTAAGAACCTACACTGGAGAAACGTGGAAAGATAGCCTCACAACTCTTTGATTTAGCTTCTTAATTTTAAAGCATTTCTTGATTAAAAAAAAGCAGAGTTAAAAAAAACAAAAAAGAAATATCCCATAAAAAACTTTAAAAAGAGGTAATTAAAACTTACTTTTATTTGTGTTTAGATGTAGTTGCACAGTGAAGTAATTAAACTGCACAGCAAGGTAATTAAACCGCACAGTGAGATGCTTAAACGAGGTAATCAACAATGGCTGAAAGAATGGTTGACCGGGTTATGCGCATCACGCAGAACCCTGAGCAAATCAGGAATATTTGTACCAGTGCACACATCCACCACGGGAAGACCGCTTTTACCGACAACCTATTAGCGGCAGCAGGAATGATGGCTGAGAAATTTGCCGGGCAGCTGGAAGGGGGCATGGCTACCTGGCTGCATAAGGACGAGCAGGAGCGCCTGATGACTGTTGATGCCGCAAATGTTTCCATGGTTCACGAATATAACCAAAAAGAGTTTCTCATTAATCTTATTGACACTCCCGGACACGTTGATTTTGGCGGTAACGTTACGAGGGCAATGCGCGCTGTTGACGGGACTGTTGTTTTGATCTGTGCCGTGGAGGGGATTATGCCCCAGACTGAGACTGTTCTTAGGCAGGCGTTAAGGGAAAGAGTTAAACCGGTTTTATTCATTAACAAGGTGGATAGGTTAGTCAAAGAGCTGAAGCTTTCCCCGGAGAAGATAGCTGAAAGAGTTATGAATTTAGTCACCCAGTTTAATAATCTCGTTGAGCGCATTGCTGAGCCGGAATACAAAGAGAAATGGAAAGTTAAGGTTCAGGATGGAAATGTTGCTTTTGGCTCGGCCAGGGAAAACTGGGCGTTATCATTTCCTTTCATGCAGAAAAGAAACGTTAAATTCTCCGATATCCTGACTATTTACCAGCTGGAGGGGGAAGCACAGAAAAAATGGGTTTGGGACAATGCGCCCTTGCATGAAGTTATTTTAGACATGGTTATCAAGCACCACCCCTCGCCTCTGGAAGCCCAGAAATACCGCATCCCTAAGATCTGGCACGGGGAGCTGGATTCGGAAATGGGACAGGATTTGTTAACCTGCAATCCCGAAGGGAAAGTTGCTTTCATTATCACCAGAATTGTCATAGACCCGAGATCAGGAAAGGATATTTCTGCTGGCCGCCTGTTCAGCGGGACGATCAGGAGCGGGATGGAAGTTTATCTGGACAACGCCAAGCAAAGGCAGCGCATTCAGAACGTTTACATTTACAATGGAGTCAGGCCGGAAATTATTGAATCCCTTCCTGCAGGAAATGTTTTGGCCATTTCCGGAGTGTTGGGTTTTGCGGGAGAAACAGTAACTCTTGAGCCGGAGCATCCTTTTGAAGAAATAAAGCACATTTTTGAGCCGGTAATCACTAAAGCTATTGAAGCCAAAAAACCAGCGGATTTGCCCAAGTTAATTGAAGTTTTGCGTAAGGTGGGAAGAGAAGACCCGTCTATCAAGATTGAAATTAACGAGGAAACGGGGCAGAACTTAATCAGCGGGATGGGGGAACTACACTTAGAAATTATTGAAAACAGGATTATCACTGAAAAGAACGTGGAAGTTAAGACATCCCCGCCTATTGTCGTTTACAGGGAAGCTATTACCAAAAAGAGCCCGGAAATGGAAGGGAAATCTCCCAACAAGCACAACAAGCTTTATTTTATGGTTGAGCCCCTTGAGCCGGTAATTGCCCAGGGAATCAAGGAAGGAAGGATACATTCCGGACGGATAAGAAAGAAAGATGAGATGCTGGTCAGTTTTCTGCGTGATGAATGCGGCTGGGATGCTAAGACGGCGGGCATGGTTAAAGCTGTCTGTAACGGCAATCTCTTCATGGACAGGACAAGAGGCGTAGTTTATATCAATGAAATTCTGGAATTGGTTTTGGACATGTTTGAAGACGTGATGAAAGCAGGCCCTTTGGCCAAAGAGCCCTGCATGAACATTAAAGTCAGCTTAACGGACTGTGTTTTGCACGAAGATGCGATTCACCGCGGTCCGGCACAGATGTATCCGGCTGTGCGTGAAGGTATCCGGGGAGCGATTATGCAGGCTAATCCGGTAATGTTTGAGCCGCTGCAGATAATGAGAGTAGAAGCACCTACAGAATATACCGGCGAGCTTTCCAAACTCATCTCTTCAAAGCGGGGGCAGCTTTTGGATATGAGCCAAGAAGAAGACCAAGTGATCATTAAAGCCAAACTTCCTGTCGCAGAATTAATAGGCTGGAGCAGTGATTTACGCTCGGCAACTGAGGGCAGAGGCAATTCCACACTTGTTGACCAGATGTTTGAGCGCTTACCTCTGGAGCTGCAGGAAAAAGTTAAAACTCAAATCATCCAAAGGAAAGGGTTAAGCGCAGGGGAGCTGGGTGTTTGAAGTTTTGCTTTTTTTTTATTGTCAGAAAGCCGGATAATTCCATTCTACAGTAATTATTCAGCTTTATGAAGCAAAGTCGTCGTCTAGGTCAATAAGTGAATTTGGTAGAGCTACGTACTGAAAGTCAATGTCAAAATCCCCTTCAAATAACATTAAATTAAGTAGCAGTAACCTTAAGCGAGGATTTTGCCAAATTCACGACCAAGACGACTTTGCTGAATTTCAGGAAGCTGAATAATTACATTCTACAGTATGTATTAAGCTTTAGAGGATAGCTCTTAATTCTTTGTACGGGTTCAGCCCTTGCAACCTCCAAGTGCCAAACAAACTCATCATAATCTGAGTATTCCTCTTTCCCTGCTCCGATCTCAGACACC
>JBFMFP010000072.1:0-6188 GCA_040751885.1 Nanobdellota archaeon | reverse complement strand
GGAGTTATCCGGTTTGTTGCCAAGTACCCGATCTGTGGAGTTATACCGTTAGCGAAACGGCCCCTTCCCCCATTTTTTCGGCAAACCGGTTTTCGCCGGAGGGCGGTTTGCGGAGTTAGACGGAAACTGCTTAATAACTTGTTCGGTGAGACACATCACGGAACCAGTAGATCATTAAATCGGAGATAACTTTGCTGGAAAGAATTTTTTTAAATCTCATAAAACAAATAGTCCAAGTTCAAACTTCCCATAAAACATCTCCGGGAAAAGACGCTCTTCTTTCACGCAATTGGGAATTCATTTTCTTGAATTTTGATGGCTGGCTAGTCTTATATTGTTCAACAGTAAAACAACCTGGTGGTTATTGGCTCTATCCTATGTTGTGTCCAAAAGACAATGTTGAAAAATTAAAAGAAGAATTGCCAAGTTTTAGTATCAATCCCCCATCTGCTGCTTATGGCCATGTCATGAGTGGGGATAACCATTGGCTTGAACCATATTGGGGCAATCCTGAAGATTTTAACAGTGCTGAAATTCCATTATTTTTTCATAGGCAATATTTTGGAAGGCCAAAAGGTAAGGAGAATTACTACGAATTCAACCAGATAGTAACTCACCCGCTAGATTTGCACTGGAGCGAAGAGCGCAACTCTTATTGCAGAACAGACGAACAAGGGGATGAAGTTGAAATCATAAAAATAATAAAACAAGATGATATCAGTTTAATATTAATCAGGAAAAAGGTTCTTGAAAAATTGCTTCATCTAGGCAACTGGGTTTTAATTCGCTACTTTTCTTTCAACCGCTTTAATGTTGATTGGCCGAGCTTCGGCACATGCACATCGGAAGTGTATGAGCCAGAAGAATTTGAAGCCAAATTTGAAATTAGAAGATGTAAAGATGAATATATAGAATTTAGAGGTGCTCAGATTGAACGGCCTGAAACACCGAAAGAAAAACTTCTTTCCTGGCGATTTAGTGACAATGAAGAGGGAGTTGAAAAAAATATGCTGACTTCATTGTACAAGACTGGAAAAACAACACAATCCTCAAAGACTATTCAATTGATCCAAAAAATTTCGCTAACTATTTTACTGACAGCGATTTACCTTTTGAAACCAGTCCAATTTTTTTCAAAGCTGAAGTACTAGATAAGTATAAAAACAATCCAGACAAGTACGAACTAAAAGAACGTACCATTTCCTGCCGCGGTGGTTGGTATTTAGAAACATATGATATTAACCAATACAATCAGGTTCACACATACGCTGTTTATCTCGGGAGGCTACCATATAAAGAACAACTTCATTGGTTGCAATACAACGAAGAACCTAAAGGGGCTATTTCTAAACGCTCTTTCCAGACAGATTTTGAAGCAAAATTCCCGGACGAAAACCCACCACTTCAACAACTTCAAGATTCACTTGAGGCTCTTAGCAAAACTGAAATTGGGGATGAGAAATTATTTGTCTGGTCGCCAAAGGGGGGAAGCTGGGAAGCAGCCAGTAGGGGGTTGCATTATGTTAATTCCGAGAACGCAAATCAATGGCATGATTTTATAATTTCTTTAGCCAATGCTACGAATGAAGGTTTTTTGAAAAAACCATTGGGAAAAATTGCCTCAAAATTTGGAAATGAGAACAAGGAACTTGGCACCCTCGGATTGTTGAAATTTATTTTAAAAGCGTCAAACAACGAGGACAGTATTCCAATCATTCATGGGGTGTTAAACGACTTGCAATTAAGCAGAGGAAAAGGAAAAGCTCATGGGACTTGGGCCACTCCTGATGGTTCCCTCATAGAGGATGCAAACAATAGACTGCAAGATGTCATACATTCAATAGATGTGTTGAAACAGGTACTTGAGACAATCGAGTTGCCTACAGATTAATAATAAGGAATATCACCGAACAAAAGCATTCACCAGATGGCGAGAACGCCGGCGGCGCTGACGCGGCAAGCTCTTTGGCGCCACTGGTGATGCACGACGTTGTGCACTAAAAGATATGACACGAAATAACTTTCGGATAGAAATTTGTGGCATTGTTGCTTCTGGAAAAACAACCCTGGCCAACATGCTTAGCCTTCATAAAATTGAACCAACTTTGGAAAATTTTCGTGATAATCCATTTTGGAAAGATTTTTGTAAAGATCCCTCATGTTTCATGTTTGAGACAGAGATGGTTTTTTTATTGCAGCACTATCATCAAATAAAAACAATAAGAAACAGATGTCATATTTGTGATTTTTCTATATTCCTTGACTTGTCGTATGCCTTACTTAGTCTTTATGATGATAAGAAAAATATTTTCACTTATACAGTAGAAGAAGTTTTAAAAGAAATTAGTTATCCAGATTTGGTTATTCATTTGAAATGTGATCCACAAGTAGCACTAGATAGGATAAAAAAAAGAGGAAGAGTTGAGGAGTGCAATATAAATTTGTCATTTCTGAATGAACTTAATTTGTCTATTGAAACTCAGCTTGATAAATATATATCTAATAATGTTATAAGATTAAATTCTTCAGAAATTGATTTTACATCAAACAATTCAAATATAGAAAATATAATGATAGAGATAAATAATATTTTTAATGTAAAAATGGAGCAGGACTGATGTTTCAACTAATGGTAGACGACATTAAGCTATCGAAAGATGGCAGCAAGAAATATCTTTTTAAACTTCATGACTCTCTATTCACTGAAGCCGTGTATTTGCCTCAAGCAGATGAGACAATGTTTTGCATTTCATCACAGGTAGGTTGCCCTAACAAATGTAGGCATTGTGCGACAAGTAGGATCTCTTTCAAAAGAGATCTTTCATGGAAAGAAATTGTTGGGCAATATGCAACTATTTCTTCATACGAAAAAAATGAAAGCATCGTGAAATTATTGTTTATGGGGATGGGAGAGCCATTACTTAACTATGATAACGTTGTTAATGCTATAAATAATTTTAAATATTATTTTGGAATAAAAGGGGAAAACATAACGTTATCTACATCAGGAATAACTACAAGGTTCAATGAAATTTCAAAAATAATTAATAGGCCACGATTGGCTGTATCTATTCATGCAGCAGACGGCAATAAAAGAGATGTACTAATGCCAATCAATAAAATTTTTAACCTGGAAAATTTGATTAATAATGTTACAGAATATATAAATACAACAAACGATAACGTTATTATTGAATATACTTTACTTGCTGACTTTAACGACACAGAAAAAGATAAAATAGATTTGCTCTTACTGCTTAATCATATTAAGGATAAAGTAGAAATACAATTAATACCATTAAATGAATCTAAGTTTGTTCCATATAGAAGATCGAAAAATATTTCTAAATTTGAGTCGTTTTTTAGGGAAAATGGTTTTACTGTTTTTGTTAAACAGAGCATGGGGAGTGATGTTGATGCAGGTTGTGGGCAGTTGGTAGCTGGCATAGATGTTGATTGAATGTGGGAATGCAATTGATTACTGACATAAATCTACAAAAAATCATCCTTCCTGTTTTCGATCTCGAACTTCAGAGAGTTGTTCCGCATTTGAAACTTGAGACTCTGCAAAAACAACTTAACATTTCATCAATCTTCTTTGACTCAGTAATCATTTCTCCATCATTTGTTCTAGAGTCGCAATTAACTGAACGTATTGTTAATGACAACAAGAAATTAGTTGATAATGGAATTATTAGCATAACCATAAGGGAAAATTCTCTCTCTTTGTTTCTAGACAAAAAAATTAATATTTACAGCAAATTTAAACCGTTTTATGAACGTATCTTTTTAGACTGGTCAAGCTGGCCAATTTTATTTAACGCTAAGGTTGTCCAAAGAAAAATAGAGATAGGGAAAACATTAGATGCGAGATGGTTGATTGAGCTTACATCTAATAATGTTTTTTCATTAAAAAATAGAATTATTAAAATTTTTGAAAACGATATATTTTCAAAAAACCCATCAGTAATAATTGATAAATTGAAATCAATTCCAGGATCAAGAGGAGAAGAGCCATTCGTTTGGGAATTAATAAAAGGTAGGTTAGAATGCTCTAAAATTGAAATTAATCAACAACAAGCTAAAAATTTAGAATCAATCATCAGGTCTCATCTTCTTGGTCTGTATTTTGATATTCTTGCTGAAACTGTTGGTGCATCAGTTAGCTCATTTTACAACATAGGCTTGCTGACTATTGATCATCTAATTAACAACAGGATAATTCACTTTAATTTAATTGAATGTATATTCAAGTCGTTAAATATATATTCACATATATTATCTTTTAATGATGAACAAATTATAGCGTCTAAATCAAATTTGGAATATAGATTTTTTAGAGAAACATGCCTGTCACTTTTGAATGATATAAAATATGAAAATGATCTTTTTGAAAAGATTCAACAAGAATACCTTGGTGAGCAAAAATTTTTTATTAGTTCTTGCATGGACTTGATTTTAAAATATAAAGATAAAAGATTTAAGACTTTTATTGTCTCAATATCTAAAGCTTTGGAACAAGAAAAACCTTTAAGTTCTATTTCTAGTAATCCTCTTTTAGTTGGCATTATTGAAAATATTCCACTTTATAGATTTAGAGATAAAATACTTGAAATATACAAGGAGAACTGTAAATCTCATATATCAAGTTTTGAGAATGATTTGGTTAATGTTATTAAAAAATCAGGCGGAGGTTTAACAATGAGTAATTTCACTTTTAACAACCCTAATATTTATAATTCAAATGTCGGTGATCATGGCATTGTCAACAATAATTATCACGACAATAAAGAATACATTGATAAAGAATTAGATGAAATTAGAGTGCAGGTCATGAAATCTGATTCAGAGCTGAGTCACAGGATTGATGCGCTGATAAACGATCTTAAGAATATGCTGAGTACCAATAATATTAGTAGTGCTCAGAAAATTTGGGAAGAAATAAAAGAGGGTGTTAAAACTTCTTCAGCCTTGACCGGCATTGTGGTTGGCCTGTCTAAATTAATTGGCATGTGATCTCTGAACATCAGAACAGAAACAATACTGCAAAAATGGCACAACAAAAAGGTCAACCTGACCGCCGGGAGCAGCGTTCTCTGAATCAAGTTCAGTGGCGGCGGCAGGTTACCTAAAGCGTTATGCTACCAGCGGCCACCGAACGAGGCATGGAGCCCAGGAAAGTGGGACGCTGAAAAATTGAAAGAAGGAGAACTACAATGCTGGAAGCCTTATGGTCAGTTGAGTTTGTGTCAAATCTTCAAGTTCAGGGTGCTGGGGTCGTAGTCCTTGAAACCGGAAGGGTATTCGGCGGTGACGCGCAGTATTTCTATGTAGGAGACTACAATATGCACCACGATAAAGCTCAAGTCAGTCTGAAAGTTAAACACTATAGCGGAGCTCCTAACTCAATATTCGGCCAGTTAAAAGAATTTCATGTAAAACTAGAAGGAACCCCAAACAGAGAAAAATTTGACATGATTGGCCATTTAGTTGAAGACCCAACAAGAAAGATGGCAATCCGCTTAACTAGAAGAGCTGAGCTCCCTTGATAAATAGTTGCCACAAATCGATCCAGTGCACGTACCGAATGGTAGCTGTTTATTAAAACGACATTGAGCCAGGGGAATAACGACGTCCCTATCAAACGATATACAAGTCTTGCAACTTGGTGCCACCGGATTCCATCCTACAGCGTCGCGCAGGTCATTGTCTTTATCATCAATTAGATCAAGAGGACTGACTATTTTTTTGCCACTTGATACCTCGGAAAGTCCGTCTTCTGTTTGTTCGATACTATTCATGGAAATCACCTTAAAATGAAAAGATTATCCGAGGCGACAATTCACCTCAGCACAACCAAAAGGTCAAGCGGACAGGCCGCTTACCTTGGCGTTATCTCCATGAAATGGAGAACATTGAGGGTAAAATGAGCACTAGACAAGTACACGTTTTCATAAGCCATTCATGGGCTTACTCTGGCCATTATGAAACTTTGGCAGACTGGATATTTAATGGTAATTGGAGTGTGGGCCAAGGATCCCTCGACTTCCGCGATTTTTCCGTTCCTCAGAGCGATCCTATTCATAATGCAAGGAATGATACTCAACTTCGACAAGCCTTGTACCACCAAATTGCTCGGGGGGGGGAAGGGGTCAGGTCTTCTTTTGACCTTTCTCGGGGGGGGGAAG
>JBFMFP010000071.1:0-6198 GCA_040751885.1 Nanobdellota archaeon | reverse complement strand
GAGATAATGTTACGGCGAACTATTCGCACAATTCTGAAGAAGAACTTTTTCAGAGTTTAGAAAATTATTGGATAAAGCAACCGTTTAAGCATAATCTGCTCAATTATTTAGATTACTGACTATAATTACGTAAAGGAGAGTAATCAGAGGAAGACTATAGTTGCATAGTCGCTCAACATAGTCGTTCAAAAACCTAAATCCTGCTGGGATCAACAGCCTTGTGCAATTTCCTTATGCTCTTTTTTAAGTCTTTATATACTTCTTCAACCAACGCATCACAGCCTTTATGCTTAGTCTGTTTTGCATCTTTCCGTGCAAATTTGTCTATAAACCCTGTTAACCTGCTCATCTCGTGGATAAGCTTTAATTTATTGTAGGTGCAGTTATCCATATCATCACCCCTAATTAATTTATATTTTTAATCCGTATTTCTCTTGTTTTTTAATTTCAATTACTCTCTTTTGTTACTATTCTTTTATTTTGTTACTATTTTTATTTTGCTCTTTTTTACTCTTTTTTATTCAGCTATTAAAACATCATCTGCATACTGGACAAGCTTTTCCCATAGTTAATACCTGCCCTTTCTTGCTGCCCTCTCTGTAGATAGATATTCCCTTGCATCCCTGCTCATAAGCAAGCAGATAAATCCTCTCCACATCTTTTACCGTTGCCGCATTAGGAAGATTAACGGTTTTGCTTACGGCATTATCCACATACTTCTGAAAAGCTGCCTGCATTTTAACATGATATTCAGCCGGAATCTGGTGGGCAGTAACATATGCTTTCTGCAGGTCTTTAGGCACGCCTTTCATTCCCGCTAAGCTTCCTTTATTTAGAACCATTTTAACCACCCGCCGCTCCAGCTTCCTTTCTTTAACTGTGGCCTGAAAATACTTATTTACTTCCGGAAGCTCTTTCCCGTCAGCAATCCGATGGGTAAACGCCAAAGCAAACAAAGGCTCAATCCCGCTGCTGCATCCGGCAATAAGGGAAATCGTTCCTGTGGGGGCAATGGAAGTACGCGTTGCATTTCTGACGCGGTCTTCTTTCCTTCCGCTGTCATAGATGCTCCCTGAGAAATTAGGGAATACCCCTCGTTCTTTGGCTAAAGCTGCACTGGCCTTTTTAGTTTCTTCAGCGACGAATTTCATTATTTCCTCAGCTTTCTTTAAAGCTTCTTCGGAAGCGTAACTAATTTTCAACTGCGTCAGCAAATCAGCAAAACCCATTATTCCTAAACCTATTTTCCTGTTTCCCTGCACCATTTTGGTAATTTCAGGAAAAGGAAAATTAGATATGTCTATAACATTATCAAGAAAATGCACTGCCTTCCAAATTATGTCTTTTAACCGAGCATAATCTATATGACTGCCCTTCTGGTCATCCTTAACAAAACGAGCTAAATTAATACTTCCCAGGTTGCAGGCTTCGTAGGGCAATAAGGGCGCTTCACCACAGGGGTTGGTACTTTCAATTTTTCCTAACCGTGGTGTAGGATTTTTCCTGTTAACTGTATCAATAAAAACAACTCCCGGATCAGCAACTTCCCAGGCAGTTTTAGTAATTAAGCTAAAGATTTTACGGGCATTCTTCTTTCCCGCTTCTCTGTTATCGTGAGGATTAACCAGAACGTAATTCTTATTCTTTTTAACCGCCTCCATAAATTCATCGCTAATTGCTACGGAAAGATTGAAGTTTTGCAGGACATTTTCCCTCTTTTTTATGGCTATAAACTCTTCAATATCGGGATGATCCACACGCAGAATGCCCATGTTAGCACCCCTTCTTTTCCCGCCCTGCCTGATTTGCTCTGTAGCGGCATCAAAAATTTTCATAAAGGAAACTGGTCCTGAAGCAGCTCCCTGTGTGCTTCTGACAATATCGCCCCTTGGTCTCAACCGTGAGAAAGAAAATCCTGTTCCCCCGCCGGACTGATGGATGAGGGCCATTTCCTTTAAGGCCTGAAAAATTGAACCCATGTCATCTTCAATGGGAATAACGAAACATGCAGACAGCTGCTGCAAAGTCCTGCCGGCATTGAACAAAGTAGGTGAATTAGGCAGAAAATCCAAATCAGCCATCATCTGATAGAATTCTTCTTCTGTGTTTTGGATTTCCTTATCTTTTTCTATTAAATTCCAGAATTCTTTTCTTTTAACTATCTGATAAAAATCTTCCTGATATTTCTTTCGCAGTTTTGCTATCTTTTTTTTGTATTTGGATTTATACAATGCATCAGCCAAGGAAATATTTTCAGCAACCCTGCGAAATAACTCCTCCGGCTGCTCAATTACCTTTCCTTTTTTATTCTTCTCAAGATACCTTTCTGCCAAAACAATCCTTGCGTTTCTGCTCAATTCCATCTGAACTCCTTCAATAATCAATGCCTTTCTCTCCGCTTAATTTTTTAGGGCCCTTGACCATTACTACCTCATTGACGTAATCAGCCCGTGCAATTAATTTTGGCGTGGCATGCCTGCCGGTCATGTAAACATTAACTTCTGCTGGAATTTCATCCAGAAACCTAAGGACTTTTTTTTCTTCCAACAAGCCAACTGCCACGGCCAAATTTATTTCGTCTAAAACCAAAAGGAAGGGCTTTTCTCTGGCTTTCTTCTTGGCGAGTTCAAAGCCTTCTCCTGCTAATTGCTGGTCTTTTTTGCTTGGTTTAGCCAGATTCACCCAGCCCTTTCTGCCGAATTGATAAATTTCGTATTCAGGAGACAATCTCTCCTTAACTTTATACTCCCCGATTAATTCCCTTCTTCCCTTCATGAACTGAATGATTACCACTTTAAATCCGTGGCCGATGCATCTTAAAGCAGCACCTAAAGCAGAAGTAGTTTTACCCCACCCTAATCCAGTCCATAAATAAATTGGAGCCCTCTTTTTTGCCATTTGCTAAAATAAATTTTTGAGATTTTTAAATGTTACTGTCAAAGAAGGAAATTCAATTAAGCAGATTTGAAGATATTTTAAAGAGAAAAATACAGCTTTTCAGATATAAAAACATAAAGGATATTCCAAATGTTCATCTAGCCAACAACATTATAAATGGCTTGGTATTAAATGGTTTCGTTGAGGTATTCAAATGAAAGAAGCATCATGGAATGACTGCATTGAAACTAATTCAGCGTTAAACGTTTCTCCAGACAAGGGAAGGGCAAGATCGCTAGCAGAAACAGCAACTGAAAGAATTAAGCTGATAAAAGTTTGAAACCAAAAAGTTTGCTTTTTTTGGGGGAACAAGATTTTAAATTTATAAACTTTTTGGATTATAAACTTTTTTTCTTAGTTTTTTTGCGCGGTGAATCAAGAAGCTAAAAAATTTCTTCTTTCTTTATCTTCGACTATATTATAGATGTCGAATTTGCAGAAGAAACCGGAGAACTTCATGCAATATTAAAGAAGGAAAAAAAATCAATAAGCCTGGCAGATATCTTTATTCTTTTAACCGCCAGAAAACTTAGTTGTTACCGGTGATGAAGATATTAGGGGCTTTAAAGACGTACTAATGATGAAGTAAAGCTATTTCAACCACTTCTCAAACCATGCTGCTGCCAACTCAGCAACTTCGTCCAGCTTTCCCGGTTCTTCAAACAAATGAGTTGCTCCGGGTACGATTTCTAATTTTTTCTCCCACGGCAATTCTTTATATGCTTCCTTATTCATTCCTATTACTGGCTCATCATCGCCTCCAACAATAAGCAGCGTAGGCGCTTTAACTCGGGAAAGAAATTGCCTGGCTAAATCCGGTCTTCCTCCTCTGGAAACCACTGCTTTGATTTCTTCAGGAAGCCTGGCCGCAGCGATTAGACAAGCGGCTGCTCCAGTACTGGCACCAAATAAGCCTAGCAGTAATTTTTTAGTGCTGGTGTTCTCCTTCAACCATTTAGCTGCACTTACTAAGCGTTCTGCCAGCAAGGGAATGTCAAACCGGTATTCCCTGGTTTGTTCATCAATCTCTTCTTCTTTGGTAAGAAGATCCATTAACAAGGTAGCAAATCCCTTCTTATTCAGTATTCTAGCCACAAAATTTTCCCGCGGACTAAAGCGGCTGCTTCCTGCACCGTAAGCAAACAACACTATTCCCTTGGCTTTTTTAGGAACTACTAAATTTCCATACAAAGTAAGTTTAGCAAATTTAACTTCTACTTCTGCCATTTTTCCGCCCCTATCAACATTTTCTTGGCAATCTCATCTTCAACTTGAGTAAAATCATTATAAAATTGGCCAATGGACATAAAAAACTCCGGCTGCAATAAGCAGATAACTTCATCAGCTTCTTTTTCCAATTTCAAAACTGTAATAGGCGGAGCAACGGGAATAGCTACGATTACTTTTTCGGGTGATTGCTTTTTGATAATTTTTATTCCCATTATCATGGTTGCGCCAGTAGCAACACCATCATCAACCAGAATTATCACTTTATCTTTAACTGAATACATCTTCTTTTTCCCGCGCATTAAGTTTAATTTCTTCCTGGCTTCCTGCTGTTTGACTTCCACTTCTTCTTCAAGATACTGCTTGGAAACCTGCTCGGCCAATTCTTCATTCAAGTAGAAATCGTCAATGCTGGCAGCTCCTAAAGCCAGCTCTTCATTTCCTGGCATACCTATTTTTTTAATTACAACAATGTCAAACGGAGCTTTTAGTTTTTTGGCTATTTCATAAGCTACCGGAACACCACCCTTAGGTATAGCCAGAACCAGAACATCCTTTTTATTTTTGTATTTAGATAATTTCTCTGCCAATAGTTTACCAGCTTCTTTTCGGTCTTGGAACATATGCTTGTAGCAGTAAAAGGATTATTTAAAGTTTTATGATGATTTTTAAAAAAGAAATTCAACCAAAGATATTCAATAACTCTTTTGTGTTGTAAACCGTAACTTTATTTTGTTCCTTCAATTTAGCGTCATTTGACCAAACTACACATTTTAATCTTAATGCCAAAGCAAAGTATGGAACATCTTTATCATCAGGAGAAAACTTTTCTGCTTCTTCCATATATTGCTCATATTCTTCTTCAGGTATAACGGTGATGAGCTGGTAGAGTTGATGCATTATCGTTACAAACTCTTCTTGAGTTCGTTTCATCTTCTTCTGAATAAAGCCAAAATATTTCAAAAATTCCTCTAGAATGAATTCTGGACAATAAAGCTTAAAATTAGGGTTAAAGAGAAAGGTTGCTGTCGTACTTTCTTTAATTAGACTAGCAAACAAAATATTTGCATCTATAACCAATTCCACCCTATTTCTTGTGCCTCTTTCGCGCCTTAAGGCTTACTTCACAACCCAGTTGGAGTGCTTCTTCTTCCGTCAAAGTGGAATCTCTTATAAATTCCCTAAACTTGTGAAGCATCACCAGCCGTTGTTGTATTGCTTCTCTGGCAACAGCACTCCAATTAATTTCAGGAAAGCTGTCCATTTCCTGCTTAACATCTTCCGGCACGGATAAAGTTATGCTTACCATAATGATCTCCCAATAATTTTGTTTTGTTATGTTTAATACGTTTATTACGTTTAAATATTTAAATCTTTTTGCCGAGTTTTTGATTTTAAAAAGGAAAAACCCAAAGAAGAATTATCTATCTTCCCCTTCCTTGTTCGACTAATTTTAGCATCCTTTGAACAGGAGGCAGGTTATAGTCATCTGGTTTTGCAACACCATATCTGGCAAAAATATCTTTTTCAAAGAACTCTTTAACCATTGTTTCAATTCTTTTTTCCAAGGGATCAAAAAATATACTAATATCATCGCTGCCTTTAACATTTTGACTCCATCTCTCTAATAATCTTGAATATATTTCGGGGCGAAATTCTTTGGCTAATACTGCTTGATAAAGACTTCCCGTATCAGTGATTCCATCTGCTTTGTCTAAACTAAATAATCTTACTACAGCGTCATTTCCAACAACTATTGCTACAGAACTGGACTCTGATAATGAAGGTGGAGCATAATATCTAACTGTTTGTAAATAGGATCCTAAATACTCTATAGTAGCATCAGTATCACATGCCTCCTGCAATCGTGATAAAAAATCAGCACTAACGACAAGCCCTTGAGTATAAACAACCGGCAGGTTACCATTCCAGATTAAAAGACCATCTTTCTCGTCCTTTTCTTGAATTACTCGGGCATCTAGAGGGAAAGATATTGAGCCTTCCCATGCTCTTGGACCATAGCGAGAACTTAAA
>JBFMFP010000070.1:0-6253 GCA_040751885.1 Nanobdellota archaeon | reverse complement strand
TGCTTTTACTACGTCATTCTTTTTTAGAATGGGTACAATAATTTTTTTAAGATTTTTAATAGCGTCTTTCTTAGTCATAAGTTTCGAGAGATATTTCCTTTATTTAAGATTTTCTAACTTTTCCACCGCAACATTTATAAATAATTATTCTTTAGTGATAAATTAATACTTTATGGAGGCTTAAAAATGAAAACTTTGGAAAAAATCTTATCTGTTGTTGGTTTAGCCGGTGCGTTGGCTGCCTGCGGTGCTGATAATGGGAAGGAATCGTGCACTAAAGACAGCGATTGCAAGGGTGACAGGGTTTGTGATTCTGAATTAGGTTATTGTGTGGATGCGGATGGGAGTTCGGGAAGTTCAGGTGGAAGTTCAAGCGGTAATCCACAAGGATATTGCGGCAATTCGCCGTTGTATGGGAAATATTTGTGGGGGATAGATGGGTGTAAATGGGGGCTAGAAATGAGGAATGATTGCTCTGTAATAAACGATTCTTCAGAAAATTTTGGTACTTATTCTGGTCTTAGAATAAACAACCCTCCTGGAGGATACAGCATGTCTTTTTATCCCTATCCTGATTTTCATTTTGATACTACCGATTATAAGGGAGATTATTCCGTATATAATCAAGCAGTTAATGACACTTTAAATAAATATGGGGGATACGTCCTAATAGCCGATACTTGCATTGAAAATGGATTTCAAGACGTTAAAGACAACAACGGGAATGTAATACTTGACTGTAATTGTCACCCTTCCCATCCAGACGATTGCTCTTTTATCCCTTTAGATTCTCCTTACCCTGGCCCAACAGGATGCAAGGACTCAGAATATTATGCTGGGATTAAAGCTGCGAAAGGGTCGTATCAAAAAAACTGACAAATCTCAAGTGAGAGTAAAAATAAAAAAATTTGCGCTAAGAATAATGTGTTTTCAACCAAAAGTTTAATAAGCTCTTTTTATTTCTTTTTCTCTGCATATTTATGGAGAGTAAAAAAAGAAGTGTTTTGGTAGTAGTTTTAATTCTGTTTTTGATAGTTTTTGTTAGCACATTTGTTGTTGCAAAGAGTCCAGCAGAGGCGCCTTTACAACAATACCAGATGATAAGATTGAGTGACTGGCCCGACTGCGGAGAAGCACACGCCGTTGCAGAAGAAATAAACTTGTATTGTACAGCAATAACCGATTGTTACTTGGGCGCTTGTGATGGAGACAAAGGAAAGGATTCTACAGAAGTCCCTTTAAGTTGGCCCCCTCAGCAAAAAGGATGTTATATGAATGTCGTTGATACTGACACATCTTCAGCAAATGACTGTGGCTGGGCCCTTGTACATCCAGGACTTAATATTGATGAAAATCCAAAACAAATATTATGGGGAGACGGGGATAATCCAACAGGTGTACTTGGCTGGGTAACAAGCGATCCATACGACCCTTTCTGCCTTGCCCGTGATACGGGGTTGGTGTACAAAGGTGGCCAAGGCGTGATCTGTTTAGAAGACCGCC
Organism: Nanobdellota archaeon; assembly: GCA_040751885.1. Taxonomy (GTDB): domain Archaea; phylum Nanobdellota; class Nanobdellia; order Woesearchaeales; family GW2011-AR9; genus JBFMFP01. Next base: position 4,750 of record JBFMFP010000070.1, on the reverse strand, counting down.
TCTGGTATCAATGTGATGCTGGGCATGTTGATACACCTGTCTGGGTAGGGAATAATATGTTTGTTTGTAGCCAGACAAATCCCGGAGATCCTTTTTACGCTTGGAAAGATGTAGGTGCTGACAAAGATAGGGATGGTTACGGGGATAAACAAGAATGTGATGATGATTCAGCAAACGATCCTGCTGGGATTACTTGTTCAACTTTTAGTGATGTTTTTGAAAATGTGAATGATTATACAACATTATCTCTTGAAGATATTAGAGCAGAAATAAACAAAGCATGCAAATATCCTCAGCACTCCAAATGCGCCCTCTGCATCAACCCTGCTGCACCGGAAGTCTGTGGGGATAAAGTCAACAATGACTGCGGCGGATCAGAAGATGCCGATGAAATGGAAGAAGTAAATGAGCTGGAAGGGGAAACTTATGATGATTGCAATAAAAACCAATATTCCTGTGAGCAGATGGAAGTGCCTGTATTCTTAAATTGATACATCTAGGTGGAAAGATTTTTATATAAATGGTACATTATAATGTATAAAATGCCTAAAAAAGAACTTTTGGAAATAATTCAGGACTTAAACTTTTGGTTTAAACAGCAAGAAGGGGGAATTCCGCGGGAGGAATTAAATTTAGCACTGAGGTTAGCTTCAGACAAACGCATGGCCTTAATCATTGCTGGTGTTCGCCGTGCAGGCAAAACTTTTCTAGCCAGACAACTTATTTTGCAAGAGTTAAAGCAAATAAAGCCTGAGCAGACATTATGGATAAATTTTGAAGACCCTTCTTTGGAGCCGTTTCTCAACGTTACCTCTATGCAGGAAATTTACCAATCCTATCGTTATTTTATAAACAAAGAGCAGTTTGCTTATATTGTTCTTGACGAAATTCAAAATGTTTTGGGGTGGGAAAAATGGGTTCGGATAATGATGGAGAAAGGGGAAAACGTAAAATTTATTATCACCGGATCCAGTTCTAAAATTTTCAAAAGCCAGATAGCAGAAGTTCTCTCCGGCCGTACTATAACTTTCAACCTCCTGCCCCTCAGTTTTCGTGATTTTCTCAAATTTAAAAATTACATCTTTAAAAGACAGGAAACCTTTTCTTCTCTAAATTCTTTGCTTTACGAATATTTGGAGTACGGCAGTTTCCCTCTCGTTGTCTTATCTCAAGAAAAAAATTATTATTTGAAAGAGTTGTTTGATGACATTATCCTTAAAGATATTATTCTTAAGCATAAGCTGAGGGAGACAGAAGTTAAAAAATTGGCGGTAGTGATACTCAATAATTTCGCTTCTTTTATTAGTGTTAAAAGGTTACAAAGTTTAATGCAGAGCATAGCTCAAACAAAAATATCTCCCACCAGCATAAATAATTATCTCTATTATTTTGAAGAAGCTTTTCTTTTTTTGTTTGTGCCCATTTTTTCCTATAAAATTGTTGAGCAAAGCCAGTATCCTCGTAAGGTCTATAGTGTAGATACAGGGTTAGTCAATGCCATTAGCTTAAAGTTATCTCAGAACCTTGGTCGGCTTTATGAAAATGTTGTTGCCGTTTCTCTTTGGCGGCGGGTGGGGAAAGAGAATTTATTTTATTGGAAGAATGCTGCTGGCAGGGAAGTAGATTTTGTAGTTAAAGAGGGGTTAAAAGTAAAGCAGCTGATTCAGGTTTGTTACTCCTTGAGTGACAAAAAAACTAAAGAAAGGGAAATCAGAAGTTTGCTTGAGGCTATAGAGGATTTTAAATTAAAAGAAGGGACAATTATTACAGAGAACTATGAAGATGAAAAAAAAATTGAAGGCAAGAAAATTAGGTTTATTCCTCTATGGAAATGGCTTCTTCAAAATAAGTAATTTTCCCCCCGCAACATTTATAAATAATCATTATTTCTTAGTGATAAATTGATACTTTATTAGGGAGGCTTATGAAAATGAAAACTTTGGAAAAAATCTTATCTGTTGTTGGTTTAGCTGGTGCGTTGGCTGCCTGCGGTGCTGACAATGGGAAGGAATCGTGTACTAAGGATACAGATTGTCGGGAGCCCAGAGTTTGTGATTCTGATTTAGGCTATTGTGTGGATGCGAATGGGAGTTCGGGAAGTTCAAGTGGTAATCCACAAGGTTATTGCGGCAATTCGCCGTTGTATGGGAAATATTTGTGGTTTGTAGGAAATTGTGAAGATGGCGGGTGGGGTTCTGCAAAGCCTTTCGATGAAAACTGTAAAGGAAATCTTAAGCCTAGTGATGATACTGGTGAAACAGTTATATGGAATTGTAATTATGAGGGGTTAACTTTAACTTGTACAAAAGTAGCTCCTTCTTATAAATCATTTACATACACTTTAACAAGAGAAGTAAGCAGTCTTCCTTGCTCTTCTGTTTCTCCCAATGCTTATGTTACATGTGAAAAAATTCAATGTTATTTAGCAAAGAAGCCTAATATCTATTACCTTTTGACCCCTGAACGTAAATTAGACAGGGAGCTTTTTGGGGAAATTGCGTCTTCGCCTTTTACAAGAGAGATATGCGTAGAAGAATTTACTCTTTTAGAATCTTGTATACCAAAGTCGGAATATTAATTTTTTTTCTCAACTTTTAATTCTTTTTTTGTCGGTAAGTTTATAAATAAAAATAGTTTTTCTTCTTTACATAATATGGGGTACAAAAAAAGAGAGGTGGTAGTTTTAGTAGCTTTCTTAATGGTATCTGTTAACATTGCTGTTGCTGGTTGGCAAGGTCATTGTTCGGCAGAAAAATGTGTTTCGATAATGATGGGTATTGATGATGAATGTCCTTGTTGTGACCCACAAGGGGGACCTTGCGGTTTTCCTGGTTTTAGTTGTGATGTAGGAGCTAGAAGTTGTCAAAGTTTTGATCCTGGGCATTCACCATTGCAAATTTTAAATACGGATGATGAAGAATGTATCGTCTCTAGTCCCTACAACTCTCCTCCGAGCAACGGTTGTTGGGTGCTTGGAGGTGAAGAAGATGGTAGCCCTTCTGATGACGAGTGTGCGGCTGCAAAAGCTCCGCGAGGAAGCACTTGGGGTAGAGGCAATAGTTTAGGCAAGGGAAATTTATTAGACATTACAATTCTGTTTGATGATTATTACGATGCAGGGTATGGTATGGAATCCATGTATACAGATTCTAATTGGGAATACCTCTGTGCTGATGACAATCTTTGGAATAGATGTGTAACCGATAGTGATGTTGGAAAAGTAACTTGGGCTAATAACTTTTTATACAAATGCAGTAAAAAGGGTTACTATTACGAATGGGAGATTTTAGGTGAAGATAAAGATCGTGACAGTTATGGTACTTTAGAGGAAGATTGTGCAGACGATCCTAGCTTGACAAGTGCTGAAGAGTGCTCGGAAATTATCGATTCTAATGAGCTAATTGGTCTGTCTGTTGATGAAATCAGAACAGAAATAAGCAAAGCATGCAAATACCCTCAGCACTCAAAATGCGCCCTCTGCATCAACCCTGCTGCACCGGAAGTCTGCGGGGGCTGTAAAATGGTAAAAATCCTAAGATAATTTTATAAATTCTCTTTAATTTTAAACTAAAATGAGCGAAGCTGACTTAAGATGTATGCATGAGGATTTAGAAATCCTGAAGAAAGATATTTCTATAATTAAGCATATCCTTTCTGAAGAAGGAGAATTAACCGAAGAAGCGAAAATGCGCTTGGAAAAAGCTCGCAAAACGCATCTCTCAAAATATTCTAAATTGTGATTTTATGTGGTCAGTAATTTTGTCTTTAGATGTACAACAATTTTTAGACAAACAAGATAAGCAAATATCTACGAGACTAAGAAAAGGATTGGAAAAGTTGAAAGCGGAAAACCCCTTTCATTTTCTTGAGCATTATGAAGGACAAGATTATTATAAATATCGTATTGGTGATTATCGTGCTTTAATTGATGTTGACTTCTCTGCTAAATTACTTAAGGTACAAGTATTGGACCACAGGCGTGTTATTTACAAAAAGTAATTTAAACATTTTCCCCCGCAACATTTATAAATAATCATTATTTCTTAGTGATAAATTGATACTTTATTAGGGAGGCTTACGAAAATGAAAACTTTGGAAAAAATCTTATCTGTTGTTGGTTTAGCCGGTGCGTTGGCTGCCTGTGGTGCTGATAATGGGAAGGAATCGTGTACTAAGGATACAGATTGTCGGGAGCCCAGAGTTTGTGATTCTGATTTAGGCTATTGTGTGGATGCGGATGGAGGCAGCTCGGGAAGTTCGAGTGGAGGAAGTCAGGAATATACTTGTGAAAGTGGTTCACAGATGGTTGTTGAAGTATGTTGCGAAGCGACTGTAGAAGGGTGCTCTAAAGAATTTAAATCTCAATGGTATCATACTTGGTTAGAGGAATGCCTAGGTCTTCAAAGTGCACCGCAACAGTTTTTTAAATGTACATATGATTATTGTAGCACGGCAGTTATAGAAGGTGCTCCAAATTATGGAAATGATGGTTTGAATGAATGTGAACAAAAATATTTCAAATAATTTTCAATAAAAATTGATTAAGATTATTCAAGTTCTACTGCCCATTACTTTGACATGAAATATTTTTAAAGCTTTATAGACTTATAGCATTTCAAATTTTTACTTATTTTATTCGGCAAATTTATAAACAAAAATCAATTCCTCCTTTTAATTGAGAATGGGTAGAAAAAGAGAGAAAGTGTTTGTAGTAATATTTATTCTTTTAATGGTAGTCAGTAGTTGTGAA
>JBFMFP010000069.1:0-6379 GCA_040751885.1 Nanobdellota archaeon | reverse complement strand
TCTTCGACGATACACTTAACAAAGCACAAGTTGGGTACTACCATCTCTCGATTTCAAAATACATCTTTCTCCGACGATAAATTTTCAAAAAAATTTTATGCAAAGTCAATAACTTGTAAACTCGGGAAATAAGACTGGGAGCAAAGAATTTACTACTGAAGAATGAAAAAGAAAGCGAAAGATTTATAAATAGATAGATTTTTGATATATTACAATTACTTACAATCAAAATTAAGAGGCCGCTTGGCGTAAATATAGTTTCTATAACATCGCCTATTCCAATGCGGATGGCCGCGGCGTCAGCAATTGGGACGGCGGCCTGCGTGGGGTACGTCGAGTAGTCGCCCCGCAGGGGCGTGCCGAAAAATCTGAAGTTCCAGGTGTTCCACAGGAAATAAAAGCCCCTTCTTTGGAAGAAGTTCTGACCTGTTTGGGTGACGACGTAGCTCCATCTGTAAGGCAAAAGGTAGAAAGCCGAATCAGAGAATTATATGAACAATAATCTTTTACTTTTTTTATTTCATGCTTTTTCTTGTTTTAAATTATTACAGATAATAAATTGTACCTCTACAAGAATAGAAATATTTAAATAGATGTGGTACTAACTACAATAAATGACAAAGCTAACTATAAAACACTTCAAAGGGAGAGAGTACGCCTATTTAGAAAAGTCTATTAGAATAGGGCACGAAGTGAGGAAAATTTCTAAATACCTTGGCCGGTATGAAAGCCTGGATAAAAAAAAGATAAAACTGGCTGAAGATAGTTTCGAGAAGGAATTATTGCAAAAAGAAGCAGATTTACGGATAACTCTTTTCACTAAAAAATTGCAATCATCTGAATATCCTTTGACTTTCTATGAAATGGGAAAAATAGAGGAGATGAATTTAAAATACAAACGCATCATGAAAAGTCTTCATAAAAAAGACATTGAAGATTTAAACAAGCGGTTTATAGCAAATTATGTTTTTGAAAGCAATGCCTTGGAAGGAAATTCCCTGACTTTAAAAAATGTAGCCGAGATTGTTTTTGAGAGCAGGATCAGCAAGGGCAAAGATTTAAGGGAAATTTATGATGCACAAAATTCTTATGCAGTATTCTTATTCTTACAAAAAGCAAGAAAGAAAATTAATCATGAATTCATCATCAGGCTTCATTCAAGGGTTATGGATAAAATTGACGATAGGATAGGTTATAGGAGAGTCCCCGTAGTTTTATTAGGCAAACCCTTGGCAAAATTAACGAAACCGGAAAATGTTTTCAAAGAAATGGAAGAGCTTCTGCAATGGTACAAAAACAATGAAAATACTCTTCATCCTTTGGAATTAGCGGTTAAGTTTCATGCTAAATTTGAAAAGATACACCCCTTTTGTGATGGGAATGGCCGGGTAGGCAGGTTTTTATTAAACTATATCTTAATGAGCAAGGGATATTTTCCTATAATCATCAGAAAAACTCACCGGAATAATTACGTTAAAGCTTTAGAAGCAGCTGATAGGGAAAAATGGCTTGTTTTAATGCGCTTCACGCTTAAACATTACAAGGAAACTTTTCGTAAGTTTTTTGAGGTTTACTATAAGTATGCTAAAGTAGAAGTAGTTTGCTAAAGTAGAAGTTAGCTAAGTTAGTTCTACATAAAAAGATTTATTTTTAAAAATGTAGTACTAACCTTATAATAACCTAATTTTTTTTGATTGTTTATAAAGTATGTAATACTTTTAAACTAGAGAAAATTATTTTCAATTTTCTCGTTGTTTTTATTTTTCCTTAACTGTCTTAGAACTCTCTGTTTATCTCTTCTTATTCCTTCCCCTTTTCCTGACCTGCTCAAAGCGCTCAAGAACTTTATCTGCGTCAGGATAAGTCTCTTTGTATCCTTCTATGACTTTGCCAAATATGTCCGGGTAATGCTCAAAATGCGTGCTTTCCAGTCCCCTGTCCAGCAGAAATAAGTCTACAGCTTTGTCTTCAGCTTTCTCAGAAAAAAAAGACAGGCCAAAGTCAATGAAGCTCAGCTCCCTTTTTTTTGTGTCCGTCATTTCAGGCTCATTTTCTTCCTCAAATTCATCATCATCGTCATCATCTTCGTCCCCGTTTCTTGCCTTTTTCATCATTTTTGTGATTTTAATCATATTTGAAGTTGTCAAATCATTATGGATGATATTGTTCTCGTGCAGCTGGCCAACTTTCTGTCCGATTTCGCGGGCTAATTGCTTGTAATTATCCCCGCCCTCTGCACCTTTAAGGACATCTTTCAGTTTTTCTCCGGGAATGAAATCCATGACTATGGACATTCTTTTGTCCGAGAACTCCTTTAAACGTGGAGCAGGGAAATTTAACTCTTCCAGCTTCCGCAGGAGCTTTGCTTCCCTCCTTGTGCGGAATTTTCTCAGTGATTCGTCCAGATGGGACAAGCGGTACTTCTTGCTGAATCTTTCTTTAATAACATCATTGCTATCTTTATACACTATTGCTTCTGCTCCCTGGGCTATTTTGTGCATAACGAAGGGATATATTCAAGTATTTAAAAAAATATCGGAAAATTATTTAAGAAGAGAACAGTTATTTAAAGAGAGAACAGAAAAATTAACCCTGACTTTGAGGAGCTACAAAGCCCGGTGCTAGGCCTATTTTTTGCAGTATTTCTTCTTCCCTTCTTCTGACAATGCGCTTGGCAATCTCTCGCACGACCTGTTTTATTACACGAGGAATATGTGCCTGGGGTGTAAAGTCTGCCGGTCCAAAGTCAAAAACTCTTCCCTGTTCACGGAGCGAATAAGCTTGCTCAAAAGCGCTATTAGAATTAGGGTCGTATACTGCTAGACTCATCCCTCCTTGCTTGTTAACTGTAGCAAAGCAGGGCACATCGGTAGGACCATCTCCAACATAAATCATATTCTCAATGGGAATGCGCCTGAACTCGCGGCGAAGTTTACAGTTGACATCAATAGCCGGGTTTACATTTCCACCTTTGTTTAACCAGTAAATTATCTCTGTTTTTTTAGCATAGCCTAAAGCACGGGCAATCTCAGAAATTACGCCATTTTCATCTTCATTAAATTCCGAAGCAAAAATGCCGCTTAAGTGTTCACCAAGGGCGCTTCCGGCAATCATCTCTTTTAAGCCTGTACTGATAACGTAATACTCAAGAGAGATACCCTGGGCTTTGAATCGCTGTTCATCTGCAATCGTTTGTTTGACGTCGGTGAAAAAATCAGGCAAGCCTGCAAAGAAAGGAAGCTCTCCTCCTAAGCGGCGCAGTTCAGCGTTGGATAAGCCTTTAAATCTTCCTTCACGTACATAACGCAGCATTAAATTCATCCAGGCACATTCTTCATCTAAAGTAATGCCCTTAGCCCGTACTTGTACAACCATTTCATCTTTTTCATTCCAGAACTCTTCTCCCTTTACGCCATATTTGTGGAAAATGGGCTCCTGCATATAAACCGGGCTTAAAGTTTTATCACAGTCAAAAATCAAAGCAATAATATTCTGCAGCATTAAGTTTTTTAGAATCTCCTCAAGTTATATGCTTTTCTATATACTGATTTATATTTTTTAAAGACTATTTTAAAGATCAAATTCCTTTCATAAAGATCAAATTCCTTTCAAAATAGCGTCAATCTTCTGCTTGAGGGCAGGCTTCGTATTAAATCCGATAATCCTCTCTACTTCTTCTCCGTTACTAAAAACGAGCAGGCAGGGGATTCCCGTAATCATGTTGCTGCTGGCTATTTTAGGATAGTCCTCTGTAGACAACTTGGCAAATTTTAATTTCCCCTGGTATTCCTTGCTCACTTCTTCAAACACCGGTGCAAGCATCTTGCACGGGCCGCACCAGGGTGCCCAGAAGTCCACAATGACAGGAATAGGTGAATTTAACACTTCTTTTTCAAAAGTTTCATCAGTCAGTTCCAGGATCATTTTTTTACTCTATTTGTTTCCTGTTTAAAAATATTACTCAAAAAATTGGCGGAACGAGAAAATTGAAAATAATTTTCTCTAGTTTAAAGGTATTACATACTTTATAAACAATTAAAAAATTAGTGAAACTAAAAATTAGTGAAAAATTAGCTTAAAAAAGAAGTATATTCTCTGTAAGCATTTTCTATGCCTGCTATTTCAGAAGCAACTTCCCTCGGGCTCTCTGCTCTGGCTGAACCGGCAATATCTTCATATCTTTGGCCGAATCTTCTGCTGCGCATTATTTCTTCCACAGCTCTCAAAGCACAGTACAAATGGAGCATTAAGCTGGTTTTGGGCATTAAGAGGATTTTTTACTCTGCAGTTAAAAGAATGTATGCATCAAAGATTTTCGGGCAATAACTACATCTGACGAATCGTAGTTCCGCAACGACAAAATTTTAGGCCTAGCGGGTGGTTCTCCAAGCTATGCACATACCCCAAAGAAAAACCTTTATAAAAGCCGAAGTTCTTTCAGAAGAAATGATGGGAAAGAGGATGTTAAAGAAGTCTTATTGGCTGGCAATGCCAATAGTGATTTTAGCACTGATTAGTCTGCTTTTTGCTGTTAGCGCATCAGCCGAATCCGTTGAAGACGACTGTGTTTATTACTTCTACGGCAAGGAATGTGAAGATTGCGACAAGATGAGCAGCTATTTTATGGACTTGCAGCAGAAATATCCCGACTTAAAGCTGATTAAATTTGAAGTATATCATAATACAGATAACCTAAAACTGCTTAAAGACCATTTCAAGGCTTACAATGTCAACGAAACAGTACAGGCTATCCCGGCAGTGTTTATCTATGAAAGTTATTTCATAGGCACAACGTCCATCAGCTCTTTCCTGGAAAAAAGAATCCTTGACAGCAAAGGGGCAGCCTGCCCTTCATTAAAAGAAAAAGAAGCTGTAGGCATTAGCGGAAAAGGCGCTCCTTTTGATGTCATGAAAATACTTTCTTTTTCCATAGTTACCGGGGACGCAGTTAAAAATATCTTCCGTCCGGGGATCATTGCTTTGGCTCTGATACTTCTGGCCATACTTACGACCGTAAAGCATAGGGAAGATGTCATTAAAACAGGCGTTTTTTTTATTGCGGGAGTATACATTGCTTATCCTATTTTTGCACTGGGGCATTTATCCTGGTTTTATAGCTCTACACTGAGTTATTACTTCTATAAAATTATTGGTGTTTTAGGCATAATTGTAGGCTTGCTAGGGATAAGAGCCTTCCTTTTCGGGAAGAGATTGCTGCACAATAAGCTGCCCAAAGATTCACAAGGTTATCTGATGCTGGAACAGATTAAAGAAATTTTGCTTTCTTTACCGTCTGTATTTGCTCTTGGGCTGTTATCAGGACTGTTTACGTTCTTCAGCGTGGGCAAGAGTTTTGTGCTCATGCGCGAGCTGTTCAGGGAAGGGATTATGAAATGGTCAGTATTTTCCTTAATGCTCTATTATTCGCTTGTTTTGGTGCTCATTCTGGCCGCTGTGCTGCTTCTCTACAGCTCAATCAGGGACAAAATAGAGCAATACAGGGAAAGGTATTTCTCAGACAAAGAAAAGCAATTGTGGCACACCCATAATTTAAAGATACTTAACTTAGCTGCTCGAATCATCATTCTTATTGGCGGGATAGTTTTTTTGATTGTTTAGTTAAGAGGATTTCGATAAATAAAAGAATGGGTGATTTAAACCATATCCGGGTTATAAAGAGAGTATTCTCCCTGTTAGAAGAAGAGCTTAAAGAGAAAAACAGGCAAACGATGCTTGATGAGCTGAAAAACAGCACTCCTTTTCATGCTCCGTTTCAAATACTGGCGGCAGCAATGCTCAGCTCCAGAACCAAGGATACAACTACTCTTCCTGTCGTCAAGAAATTATTTGCAAAGTATCCTCATCCGCATGACTTTGTAGGGCTCGATGTCCAGAAATTAGAAAAAATGCTCTACGGCCTCGGTTTTTATAAAATAAAAGCGGCAAATCTCAAAAAATTAAGTAAAATTATTGTTGAGCAGTATAAAGGTGATGTTCCTGCTTCCCTGCCAGAGTTAATTTCGCTGCCGGGTGTGGGCAGGAAAACGGCTAATTGTGTATTAGCATATGCATTTAACAAGCCGGCAATCGCTGTTGACGTCCACGTGCACCGCATTGCCAACCGCTTGGGATGGGTGAAAACAGACTCACCGGAAAAAACTGAGGAGGAGCTGAAGAAAATAATCCCACGAGAAATGTGGAGAAAAGTTAACCGCTTATTTGTAGCCCATGGGCAGAATTTATGCTTTCCGCTGAATCCAAAATGCGCATCCTGTCCGGTAGAAAAATACTGTAAGAAAAAATTGTAAAAAAGAGTGTTGTAAATTTAGAGAATTAGAATCGCTTCCTTTTCTTTATTATCTTTCCTAATTTTATTGCT
>JBFMFP010000068.1:0-6803 GCA_040751885.1 Nanobdellota archaeon | reverse complement strand
ATCAACCCCAAGCTGCGCTAAGGCGTGTTCATTTTTCCCAAGTGGCTTTGCCCCTTATCAACCCCAAGCTGCGCTAAGGCGTGTTCATTTTTCCCAAGTGGCTTTGCCCCTTATCAACCCCATGCTGCGCTAAGGCGTGTTCATTTTTCCCAAGTAGCTTTGCCCCTTATCAACCCCATGCTGCGCAGAGATGCACATTTTTGCTTTGTGGCGGAGTGTAACGTAGCCACTTCGCCTCTCAGATGGCGTGACATCTGTGCCGAAGCGTAGCGTAGGCTCCGCCTCTCAAGTGGCGTGACACTTGTGACCGAATGCTTTATAAATTCTTATTTCTTTCCAAAGAATGATGGTGATAGAAGGGTTTAGAGGGTATGTAGATCTGTTGATAGTTTTTTCAGCGCTGCTGGCAGCAATTGCCGGAATTATAACTTTAGGCGCTTTCTTCCACAATAAGCTGAAAGACTTATTTGATGACGTCAATTATTTCATTTTCTTCTTTCTTGCAGTAGGTTATTCACTTTATGCTCTTGGTGAGGTATCTTTTTATTTAACGAGCAATGTCTTTAATGATGTTTCATCAATGGGAATTGCTGATGTTTACTGGACGGGCGGTGCAGTGCTTATCCTTATTTCATTCATTGCTTTGGCGGTGACTTTATTCCGTAGGGAAAGGGGAAGCAACAGCCTGCTGATAAATGCTGTAATTGGAGCTGCAATAGTTGTCATTGTTAGTTATCTTGTTTTTGGCGTTACTAAACCTAATTATTTCTTTGGCTATTTTTACCCTCTTGTCAGCTCTATGATAGTTGCTTTTTCACTAAGCGTAATTCATTTTTTCCGGCATCTGGGTGCATTTGGCAAAGTTATGGCCCTGTTTTTTTTGTCCAGTGCAGGAATTTTGTTAGGGGACATTTTTTACACGTACACGATTGCACAGGGAACGTATACTACCTCTTTGCTTAGAGATGTAAGCAATTTGTTTTATTTATGTGGGTATATCCTGAGTTTTGTTGCTTTTGTCACGCTCCGCCTGCGCATGCATGCACTCGTCTTTGGAAAAGATTCTAATTAATGATGTCAGTGATAATTAATGATGCTAGTGATGTTTGTTTATGGCCGTTTTTAATAACGTAAATAAAGAGGATTTAAAGAAGTTAAAAGGATTTTCTAGAGAAGAGCCGAGGAATATCTATGAAGTTCTTCGCCTGAAAGGAAAAGATGCCAGCCTAAAGGACGTTACCTTTATTCTTTATACTTCTGGAAAACTGCTCCTGCAGGGGAAGAAAGAGGCTGTAGAAAAAGCAGTGAAAATGCTGGAAAAGTTAAAGATGGGGAAAAAGGCAAAAGGGGAGCAGTTCCGCAAAGAAACAGGCTGGATTATAGGTACTGATGAATCTCTGAAAGGAGATACTTTCGGCGGATTAGTTGTTGCCGGAGTGAAAGCTGACAATAAAGCAAGAGAAGATTTGATGGCTTTAGGCGTTGCTGACAGTAAGGAGTTGAGCGACCATGAAGTTTTATCTCTGGCAGAAAAAATTAAAAAAACCGCCCAATGTGAGGTGATTAGCGTTTACCCTGAAGATTATAACCAGCATGATGGAAATGTGACTAAGATGCTGGACAATCTGCATGGGGACATAGCTAAGTATTTGCATCCCGGTAAGCATGTTGTAGACAAGTATCCGGGCTGCGGTGTGGGCGACATACAAGAAGAGAAAGCTGAATCAAAGTATGTGGAAGTGGCGGCAGCTTCCATATTGGCCAGGGCAGCAGCTTTAAGCCAGCTGGACTCTTTGAGCGTGCAAGCGGGCTTTAGGCTGCCCAAAGGAAGCACTCATGTTAAGCTGGCTTTGCACGAATTGAAGGAAAGGAAGCTTGATTTTAAGAAATTTGTTAAGATGGATTTTAAGAATGTGGAAGAATTTATTTAGAGAAGAATAATTTTGTGAGATTTTTGAATCAACAAACCCAATCGCAGCAGAGCTGTGGGGTTTGATACCCAAGACAAGAATCAAAATTTAACAAATATTTATATACCTAAAATAGTTCTTATGTCCTATGCAGCAATTGACGGAAGAACAGCGTAAGGAACTGGAAGAAAAGCTTAAAAATATGTCTCCCGAAGAGCTGAAGGAGTTTCAGAAGCAGCAGTGTATTTTCTGCCAGATAATTGCTGGCAAGGTTCCTGCAAAAAAAGTTTATGAAGACGATTCCTGCGTAGCCATTCTGGACATTAACCCGGCTGCCCGCGGGCATATTCTTCTGCTGCCGAAAGAGCATTATGCAATCATGCCGCAGGTGGCTCCAAAAGAAATGGGCCATATTTTTGTTGTTGCCAGAAGGCTCTCTAAAGTTCTGTTGAAATCTTTGAAGGCAGATGGAACAAACATCTTTATAGCCAACGGTTTGGCAGCAGGTCAGAGAGCCCAGCATTTTATGCTTCATGTGATTCCAAGAAAAAATGGAGATAATGTCCTTGAGCTGCAGGAGAAATTAGTAAATGAAGAGATGGTTAAGAAAGTCAAGCTGGCTATTGAACAGAAATTAAACCAGGTGTTAGGCATTAAAAAAGAAATAGTTGTTAAAGAAGAAAAAGCTGCCAAAGCAGAAGAAGAGAAGAAAGAGAGGGAAGAGAAGGAAGAGAAAGAAGAGAAAGAAGAGAAAGAAGAAGGCAATGAGGAAGAGCCCGGACTTAGCGAAGAAGAAGGTAAGAAAATGCCAGTGGGCGACGTTGTTCTGGAAGAGCCAATAAGAAAAAGTGTGTTAAGAGGTGAAAAGGGCAAGAAAGTTGATGAGCTGAAGAAAGGCAGGGAGAAAAGGGGCAAAGAGGAAGACAGCGAAGAAAGGGGTGGCAAGGAAAAAGACAAGAAAAAGAGAAAGAATAAAGAAAAAAGCAAAGAAAAAAAGATGTCGGGAAAATCTAACCAAAAATCTAATCAAAAAGAGGAAATTAAAGGAGATGAAAGAGCAAATTTAGACGATATTGCCAGCTTGTTTAGATGAATAAAGTGAGATAAAAAACAAATAAATGCAAAAAACGAAATGAATGAAACGCAAACGAGAAAATTGAAAAATAATTTTCTCTGGCTTAAAAATAGCTTAAAGGTAGCTTAAAAGCGGCTTAAAAGTATTTCCTACTTTATAAGCAATAAAAAATGAAATGTGAATATTGTGATATTATTGACCGAAAGAGCAGGGCGCAGATACTTTACGAAGATGATGAAGCAGTCGTAGCCGTAAAAGACCTGGTTGCCCTTCCCGGACAGATTACTGTTTTTCCAAAAGAACATTTCACTATCATGGAAACCGTGCCGGATAAAATTCTGGAAAAGTGCTCCCTTCTGGCAGGTAAAGTAAGCACGGCGATTTTTGACGGGCTGGAATGCCAGGGAACAAATGTAATTGTCCAGAATGGCTTGGGTGCGGGCCAAAAAGTGCCCCATTTTGCTCTTGAAGTCATCCCGCGCCGGGAGAATGACGGGTTAAACTTTCAATGGAAACCGATTCAGCTAGTAGAAGAAGAAATGGAAAGAACTAGCGAATTGCTGGAAGCAGGAATGTCCGAGGTTGAAAAAGAGGAGAAGAAGAAAACTATTGTAATTGAAGATAAAAAAACGGAAGTGAAGCTGGAAAAAGGAGAGAATTATCTGCTGAAATCGCTGAGAAGAAAGCCGTAATAGGTGTATTAATGATGTTGTTTTAATAATGTTATTAATGAGGTTATTTTTTTGAATTTGATTAAGTGTTTCTTCCCTATTATGCGTTGTTTACTCTCCAACTCCACAATCTTTATATAAAATGCAAGCTAAAAAATAAATGTATGAAGATGGATTTTTACCCCTATGATTTTGATTATAAAGTAGAAGATGAGCTGACTTATTTCTATTGCTATGCCAAGCTGGCGAATGGCCAGAAAATTGCTGTGAAGCACAGGTATGACCCTTATTTTTATGTGCTGGTAACCAGCCGGAAGAATGGCAGTCAGAAAGAAGACAGCGGGGATGATTTCTTAGAGAAGATAAAAAAAATTGAAGTTGAAACAGACATTGGCAGAGCTAAGGTAATTATGCATGAGGAAGTGGAAAAGGAATTGCTTGGCGTGAAGAAAAAATTTCTGAAAATATATACCAATTTTCCCAAGGCCGTTCCACCGATAGCCAAAGAAGTGCAGTTATTGGGCGCTGAGTGTTTTGAAAAAGACATCCTTTTTGTACACAGATATTTGCGCGATAATGAAATTACTCCCATGGCTTTAATCAGCGCTGAGGGCGAGTTTCTAGAAAGCAGGGGAATATTGGACAGGCAGAGGATGAAAATTCCCGTGTTTTTAGCCAAGAAAGTGCTGCAGGAAAGCAGGAACACTTTAAGTTCATGGAAAATTCTGGCCGTAGACATTGAAACTTATTCCTCAATTAATGAAATCAACTTAAAGAACCCCATTTTAATGGCTGCTTTGTATGGAAAAGACGAGTCCGGCAACGAATTTAAAAAAGTACTCACCTGGAAGCGTTTTGATAATAAGCTGGATTATTTGGAAATAGTCAGCGATGAGGTAGAGTTATTGAATCGCTTGAAGAGAATAATTTCAGATTACCAGCCGGATATAATTACCGGGTATTTTTCAGACGGATTTGATTTCCCCTACATTAAGGCGCGTGCGGACAATTATAAAATAAAGCTTGATTTGGGTTTAGATTATTCTGAGATGATCTGCGGGAGTGATTTGCGTGAAGGCGAGGCCAGGATTAAAGGCCTGCTTCATCTGGACGTGTTTAAGTTTATCAGGAATATCTTCGGGAAGGATTTAAAGACGGAGAGCTTTTCCCTGGATGCTGTTTCGGAAGAGCTGCTCAACAAGCAAAAGCGTGCTGTTGACATCAGTGAATTGGCTCACGTCTGGGATCACCAGCCGGAAAAGCTGGAAGATTTTTGTGAGTATAACCTGCATGACGCCCATTTGGCTTACGAGCTCTGCAGCTTGCTTCTTCCGGATATGATGGAATTTGCCAAAATTGTCGGCGTGCCTTTGTTTGATGTGATCAGGATGCGCTTCAGCAGGCTTGTAGAAGGATATATCCTCAAGCGGGCCATTGAATATAATGTTATTGCTCCCAATAGGCCCGGGCATAGCGAAATAAGCCAGCGCATGGAAGAATCAATTCAGGGGGCGTTTGTTTTTGAGCCCACTCCTAGCTTATACAAAAACATTGTTGTCTTTGATTTCCGTTCATTATATCCAACAATAATCACAGCACATAATATTGGGCCGGAAGGGTTTCGCTGCTTCTGCTGTAAAGATAGCGGGCTTGTTCCAGAGTCAGATAATTACTGGTTCTGCCAGAAAGAAAAAAAATTCCTGCCTGCAGTCCTGGAGCAGCTCATTCTCAAAAGGGTTGATTTAAAGCGGCTAATCAAGGAAACAAAGCAAAGAGGGGAGAATACAAGAGTTCTGGAAGCGAGGTCTTACGCTTTAAAAACTCTGGCCAACAGTTTTTACGGCTATTTGGGATTTTACGGGGCAAGGTGGTATTGCCTGGAATGCGCAGCTTCAACTACCGCCTATGCTCGTGATTACATCAAAAAAACAATAAAAAAAGCTGAAGAAAAGGGTTTTAAAGTTATTTATGCTGACACAGATTCCTGCTTTCTTCTTTTGGGGGATAAAATTTTGGATCAGGCTATGGAGTTCATGAACGAAATTAATTTTGAGCTGCCCGGACATATGGAGCTGGAATTTGAGGGTAATTTTCCTAGAGGGATTTTTGTGGCTGTAAAAGGTTCTGAGAAAGGTGCAAAGAAAAAATATGCCTTGATAACTACAGAAGGAAATGTAAAAATAACCGGTTTTGAATCGGTGAGAAGAAATTGGTCTCCTTTAGCGAAGGAAGTTCAGGAGAAAGTTCTGAAGATGATTCTGCAGGATAAAGAGGAAGAAGCATTGCAGTATCTGAAAAAAGTAGTTATGGATTTAAAAAGCGGGAAAATAAATTTAAGCAAATTGATAATTAAAACGCAGATAACCCGTAATCTTTCTCAGTATACTTCCTTTGGGCCACATGTTAAAGTTGCACATGATTTAATTCAGCGCGGGGAGAATGTTCTTCCCGGGACTGTAGTTGAGTACATCATTGTTAAAGGTTCGGGTTTAGTGCGTACACGGGCAAAAATACCTACGGAAGTGGAAGAAGGGCGGTATGATGCAGAATATTACCTGAACCACCAGCTGATTCCGGCAGTGTCCAGCATATTTTCGGTTCTGGGCTATACTGAAGAGCAGATTTTTCAGGAGAGCACTCAGACAGGATTAGGAAAGTTTATGTGATTACAAAATGTATGTGATTATAAAAATATAAAAAATAATTGAAAATATTACTCATTTTGCCAGCCTTAATTTAGGCTTGCTTTTTTCATGCAGGGTTTTAAAAGTCAAATCTTCAACATAAGAGACTATTTTTTCCCTTTTCTCCTGCTCAATTTCCAGATTTTTCAAAAATAAGTCCAGTCGTCTGTTTTTAACATCAACACCAATCCTCTTCTTTTTTCTCGCTTTCATCTCTTTGGTAAAGATGTTATTTTATTTAAATTTATTGCAGAATTGTAATTATTCAGCTTCCTGAATCAAGTCATTTCATTCGTGCAGAGTCACTCTGTTCCTAGTTTGCTTCACAAAGCTGAATAATTACCTGAATTTCTGCTAGTTTTTAGTCACTACATTTAACTTTATTATCGATCTATCCACCGCTATAATAATCTTTTCTTGCTCTTTTGACAGCGTTACTATCTTTTCAAATTGATTTTTGTTT
>JBFMFP010000067.1:0-6833 GCA_040751885.1 Nanobdellota archaeon | reverse complement strand
GGTTGTAGATATATCAGACTTCTTGCCTTGAAAGGGACAGCTTGGCTTAAAAAGAAAGCCAAGAATGTTGTAGAACTAGCTGAGATACTCAATAAACAGGTGTTTGTTAAAAACGCAAAAGCTTAAGAATAGTAAGCTTTATATAGTAACTCAAAGTTTCTATGTAGTAACTCGCTGTTACCATGGCAACATTAACCCAAAAAGAACGCGAAACGGTACTTATCTTGTTCAAAGATTATACTATTTTTTATAATGCTAACTCCATCAGCAAAGTTCTCAATATCAGCCACGTCGGCGCCCAAAAAATCTTCAAACGACTCCTCCAAGATAATTTGGTCATAAGCAAAACCATCGGAAAATCCATCACCTACAAACTTAATTTCAGTAATGATTATGTTACCAACTTTGTATCTTTTCTTCTCGCTGATGAGGCTAACAAATTCAAACGCTGGAAAGAAGAATTTAAAGACCTCTTCAAAAAAGACAGAATTATCATGCTTTTTGGCTCAACAGTAAAAGATTATGCTCATGCCCGCGACATCGATTTAATGATTGTTCTGGAGAATAAAGACGTTACAGAAGTAAATGAAATCATAAAAAATAAAGAGGAAATCCTGCCTAAAAAACTCCACACTATCAAACTAAATCATCATGATCTCTTGGAAAATCTTAAAAAGAAAGATAAAGCTTTTGTAGATATAATCAAAAATGCCATTATTCTTTACGGGCAAGACAAATACGTTGAGGTGTTTAAAAATGTCTCAATCATCTAAGCATGTTGACTGGTGTTTGAACAAAGCCAAGAAAGAAATTGAAGAATGCAAAAAACAGGGTAAAAGACCAAAGCATAGAGGATTATTGAGAGTAAATCCAAGTATTGAAGAAGCGAGAAAACATCTTGCCAAAGCAAAGCATGATTTTGAAGCCATAACAAGATTCAAAGAAATTGGATTTTCCGATTGGTCGATGTCTGCTGGGTTTTACTGTATTTATCATAATTTCCTTGCCATTGCTGCTAAATTTGGCTACGAATCTTCAAATCAAACCTGCACTATTGCTCTAATGAGATTTCTCAATGAAACAGACAAGATCAACCTTGAGGAAAAATTCTTTGAATCATTGGAATACGAAGAGATGGAAGAAGCCAAAGAGAATAGTGTTATTGAATTGAGAGAAGATTATACTTACGGCGTACAAATCACAGTCAAAGATGAAGCAAAAAT
Source organism: Nanobdellota archaeon (assembly GCA_040751885.1). Lineage (GTDB taxonomy): Archaea > Nanobdellota > Nanobdellia > Woesearchaeales > GW2011-AR9 > JBFMFP01. The sequence goes on along the minus strand of JBFMFP010000067.1, from coordinate 5,610 downwards.
CAATCAACTGAAAGAACTCTGTAAAGAACTTATTGACCTAACAAAAGAAATAATTTTCAAATAATTACCCCCAACTCCTAAACGAACTATGCGCCAACTCCTCTACTGGTGGTGATGAACGAACTCTGCGGTGCTCGTTCTGCGGAACTGCGCTCCTCGCCGACGGATAAACCGTCGGAGACTTAACATCGTTATGTTCAATTCTTCACGTTGCAGTTTGTAGCTTTCAGCTAGCAGAGTTATTGCCCGTCAGTCATCAGTCAGTTATGAGACGCCCACGCAGAACTTCCAACTTAAACTTTTCCCCTCTGCGAGGGTCGGCTGACGCCTAAAAGTTTAAGAGAAGTTCTGCTCATCTGGGCGTCAGATTTCTTCCTGTCATGAGGAAGAAATCAGCGAATGACTGATTCCCTCGGAGGGCTCGAACATGACATCGGACTTCAAGAACCTGAAAGTCTGGCAGAAAGCGATGGATTTCGCTGAGTGGATCTATCAGCACAGCAATAGATTCCCCAGCCATGAGAAGATGGGACTAACTTCTCAGCTTCAGCGGGCAGTAGTCTCCGTCACTGCCAACATCGCCGAAGGCTGTGGAAAGTCGACCAAAACCGACTTCATCCGCTTTCTGCACATCTCCTATGGCAGCGTAAAGGAAGTGGAAAATTACATCATTTTAGCCTCCAGACTGAAGTATCTCAGTACTGCAGACATCGAAGAGGCTACTGCACGCTGCCAAGAGATCAGTAAGATGTTATTCTCGCTGATTCAACGGTTAAAGAGCGGGCAATAACTCTTCTTTTTTTTGCAACGTGAAGGACTCTGCGGAAATTTGCTACGCAAACCACTTCGCTGGCGCTCCGTTTTTCCTTGCCCCCACGTAAAGTAGGGGGCACATAACGACATTATGCGTAATTTTTTATTTGCCTCTGGCGACTTTCCCGATGTCGTTCTTGCTCTCCCATGCAAAGCTCGAACAAACTCTCTCGGGAAAGCAGGGGCTAAAGCTGGGAATGTTTAACGTTGGCACCTTCGTTTACCGACAAGAAAACGATGACGAATTGAAACTCGACATAACGGAAGCTAAACGAAATTTCTGAAAACTTTCAACTATGGGGGTCTCTTTTACTCAGACAATCCAAACTCTGCTTTAATCGCCTCAACAGACTTCATTGTACTTTCACGATGATAAGCCATACTATTAGATCTATTCAAAGCCTCAATTGCTTCGCGTGCGTGTTTCTGAGCAAGTTCTGGAGTGAGATACTCTTTTGCGACTCTGGCCATATACAGCTGATGATGGGCGCTATCCTCTGCACAGTATCCAAACAATGCCAACCCAAAATCAGAATCTGTGATGTGATTTTCTAAGCTCCGATATGCTTCACGCGCCATTTTTTCCCTTTCTTCTCTTGGATAATCAAACTTTTCCATAACTCTCAAAGCTACTTCCTCTGCACCACGTGCAACAAAAAAAGCAAGAAGTTTATCTAACCCTATCCGCAACTCTTGAAGTGAAGTACCACTTGATTTCTTTACTGCCAGCTCTAAACTAAGACGACCACAATACTGACCACTAAATTGAGAGCCGAGACTCAGGTGCAGTTCACGCACAGCATCCATAAATTCTTCATGTTCTTTTAACCAAGAAAAATAAGATAACTCCACTTTTTGTTCCTCTTCAACTATTTTAATGAGACCTTCCCTCCTATTCTCCTCTTTCTGGACAATCTTGTTATAATCACTTTTTCTTAACCGATAGTAATCTACCTTAATAGAATGAACTCTTTTATCATTGCTCCACGGTCTATGAACTTTATCAACTACAAAAGCATGCGATTTTTCAGAAAATCTACTAGAATAAGTTGTGGCATAAAGAATCGCTTGGACAAGCCAGGGGTCATTTTCTTTCGGGAAACTGTTACCTAAGAGTAAACGAACTTCATTTTCCGTTAGTCCCCGAAGATACCAAGATTTGCTGGTTAAGCCAAAGTCTTCTACAAAATCATGCCAAACAACATAGGGTCGAGAGGGGATATAAAATGGATCCTCCCTCATGTTTGGAACTCCTAAATCACAACCATGAACATGCCGTACGGATCTTGTTTTTTCACCTCCCTTATCAATTAATGTTTTAGCAATTGGTACACGCCCCCATCTTTTTTTGAATTCTTGAGGGAGATGAAGCTGCTTTGGTAATTGCTTAGCTGCTTCAACTAAACGTTCAATATTTGGTAGTTCGTAGTCCAATATCATCTTTCATTTATTTTGCTCTTCTTGCCTCAATTATATACTTTTGGACAAATGCGCCCAATTCTCCTAATTCTTCATCAGTTAAGTGCATATCTTGTGTGAGTTTATACGTGTCTCCGGATTCGACGAGTGACACATACTGCCCTTCCTCCGGGAACAATTGCAGTACTTTATGGGCATTGGCTAACAGCATGAGTTTTATTGCTAACTCATCTAGGCTATGGTTTGATCCCAGCCGCCATTGTTTTCTTATATCCAAATCTTTAAACTCGTCGTCAAGTATGCGAGCTTGGTACTCAACTCTGCCCCAATTGCCTTCGCTTCCAAATCTGACTTTTCTGATTGCTAGTTTCATTGATTATCACTCAACAGAGGTATAGCCTCCAGTATATAATATTTATCTCCCACCAAGTGAGGTGTAATTAAGAAAAGTTTAAAAAGAGCCTCTACTTTTAACTTAAAACCATGAACGAAAAACTCCTGGAAGAAATTGGACTAACGAGAGGCGAAATTGTTGTATATACCACTCTCTTAAAGCTTGGCGAAACCACTACCGGCAAGATTGTTGAAGAGGCGCAGATTTCCAGCGGGAAAATTTACGAAATTTTAGAGAAACTCATCAAGAAAGGGCTCGTCAGCTACATTATCAAAGAAAAAACAAAGTACTTTAGCGCTGCTTCGCCTAACCGGATTCTTGACTACCTCCACGAACGTGAAGAAGACCTCAAAAACAAAGCAGAAGAGCTAAAGAAAGAGTTACCAGTACTCATAAACTTAGAAAAATCAAAAACCAAACAAGAAACAAGATTATTCAGAGGTATGCGTGGTTTTCAAACAGCCATTTTTGAAGCTTTGGATGCATTAAAATCCGATGATGAAGTTTTAGGCATGGGTATTATTACCACAAAAAGCACTACTTACAATATCGTCTGGAAAAAATGGCATGCTCAAAGAATTAAACGAAAGATAAAATGCCGAATGATCTTCTCTGACAAGAAATCAGAATACTACAAACATTTCCTAAAAATGCCCCATACAAAAGTTAAAGTCCTAACAGGAGTAACTCCAGCGGCTGTTGACGTTATGGGTGATAGAGTATTAATCTTAACTCATGGAAAAGAACCGTCTGTATTATCTATCATAAACTCAGAAATAGCACAATCCTTTACTTCATTCTTTAACAGTCTATGGAATATCGCCAAAGAGTAAAAGAGACCCCCTAAAATTACTCTGCTTCGCAGTATTCTTATCTACAAAGTTTTCAGAAACTCCGGTGCCAACTACATTCCCAGCAAATAAAAAACTCCGCTCGCCATCAAAGCCGAGCTACGCATAACGGTTGTTGATGCGGTTGCGTTACTCAGGACATCAAAGCCCTTCCGTTACTCACCCAAATTTTTTATTTCCGACGAAGTCGCCGGCAAATAAAAAACTCTGCGCACTACGGTGCTTGCCCCCACTCCGCTCCCTCACTATTTGATATTGTTTCGCCTTACGGCGAAAAGACGAGAGTTACTTTCGGTCGCTAAAGTGGGGGTCGCATAACAACACGTTAACTTCAATTTTTTATGACCTAGAACGTAAGTACGCTATCGCTAAGTTTATTCCTTTCGACTGGTGCCTTTACTAACCGTACTAACAAATCAACTCTTGGGGGTGGTTTTTCCTCTATGACAAGACTTAATGACTTGAAATTGCTTCCATGAAATGTAACTTCTCTTTTCCTTTTCCGGAAGAACACAGATAGAAAGATGATTGTTAAACAAATCCAGAAATTCCTGCTTCTTCATCTTTAAAATTGGATTCTGGGATATCAACAGATCAAACCTACCAGAACAAATTTTTCTTTGCTCTTTATCGAAGTAACACTTTCTCAAACAATGCACTCTCCTATACCAATTACAATGATGAGCTACACTCTTCACCCTATTTTTGCTTTTCACATAGGAAAGTACGCAATTAATTTCATCAAAAGAAATAGTACCCTCTCTAATTCTTGCCTTGACTCCCTTGAGTGTATCTTTTTCTGATAAAATACACGGCAGAATGCGATTTATCTTCCCCTGCGGCAGTACTTTCCACAACGAAAGCTGGTTATACTCTATGAGATTAGCGAGATGCTGCCAGACTGTGCCAACTTTTATCTCCCAAATTTTAGCAATTTCTTCTACACTCTTGCCTTTTTTCCATAAAAACAATGTTTTCTGCACGCTGAATTGAAGTGTTAACTGTTCAGACTTTTTGATAAAATTCTGGTGCTTGACTACATTCTCAACTTTTATGTTAGGTACTAATGGAAAAAGCTCATTAAACTGCCTCACCAAGTGCCTACGGTACTTGAACGTATTGGCATTGGAAATATAAGCTAACCATCCTTCAAAGTGCTCTATTACTTTGTCTCTTGTTACAAATCCATTTTCAAAGTCTTTTCTCAACTGCAACAGCTTTCGCTCAAATCGGCGCACATTTTTCTTCTTAATACGTCGATGATATTGGTAAATACGCATTCCCAGAAAGTTCACGCCATTCTTCAGATTATGAATTTTTGACTTATCCGGATGAAGCTGGAGCGCCAAAGCATTATCACAGAACTTCTGGATTTTTTCTTTAAGATGCTCCAAGTTTCCCACATAATTATCCGAAATTACGAAGTCGTCAACGTAGCGGATGTAATATTTTGCCACCAGAATATGCTTGACGTACTGATCCAATTCATTAAGATACACATTGGCAAAGAATTGAGAGGTTAAATTACCCAACGGCATTCCTTTTCCTGCTGAAGCTGTATGATAATTGTTAAGAATATTCTCAATCAACCAAAGCAGTTCTTTATCTTCTATTTTCTTCTGAAGAATAGAAAGAAGAATGTTATGGTCAACAGTTTCAAAATAGTGTTTAATATCACATTTTAAAACAAAACAGGGACGAGTGAATCCCCATGATACTTTTCTGGCAAAATATTCAAACCGTTCTATGGCTTTAAACGTGCCCTTTCCAAGACGATTGGCATAGGAATCAAAGATGAAATTCTTGTCAAAAAGAGGCTCAATAACATTACAAATAGCGTGATGAACTACCCTATCCCGAAAATCGGACTTGCTTATTTTCCTCGTTTTGGGATCTCGCAAGATGAATGTTTCCAGCGGTCTCGGCCTGTATGTATGAGAAAGCAATTCCTGCTGGAGCAGTTTGAGATTTTCGTTAAGTTTACTTTCAAACTCAATGACATACAGTTTTAGCGTCTTGCCTATCTTTGCTTTTCTGAACGCCAATTCCAAATTTTCATACGTGTAAAGCTGTGCGTATAAATTCATTGAGAAGAAGAAAAAAGCACCAGCTTTAAGAGTGTGGCTATTCCGA
>JBFMFP010000007.1:0-31758 GCA_040751885.1 Nanobdellota archaeon | reverse complement strand
GAGGCGAAGTGGCTACGTTACACTCCGCCACAAAGCAAAAATGTGCATCTTAGCGCAGCATGGGGTTGATAAGGGGCGAAGCCACTTATGAGGCGAGCCTTCGCTTCGCTCAGGGAGAACGAAACGTGCTCTCTGAGAAGTGAGGGTATGCATCTGCTTTGAACCCGGGTCTCCACCTCTCTTCAACTTTTAGGTAAGTTTCAGCATTTGCGGCTGAGCTTTAGCGAAGCCGCTGGATTTTGATCAAACTTTTTGCCTGCCAAAAAGTTTGGGAGGGTGGAATCCTGCCGCTAGACTACGACCGTATCATTAAACTAAAGAAATAGTTTTATATTTAAAGTTTCTCTTCTTCAGAATCATCTTCCCTTCTGATAACTTTAACTGCATCCATGCTTACAGTGATAGGAATGGGCACGGCTGCTTCCAGCAATTCCACGACGATTTCTTCCTTTTGCTTGTTGATTCTGATAACTTTGGCGTTTTCACGTTTGAATGGGCCGGAGATGATTTCAACGATATCGTTTTTCCTGATATTCATCTCTACTTTTACCTGCTCAAGCATATGCTCAATTTCCGGGTAAGGGATTTCATGCGGCAGCAAACCTCTTGCGTAAGGCACGCCCTGAAGGGCATTTTCCGCCTCCTCTTTGGATTCTGATTCTACAAAGACGTATCCTCTCATACCATGCGGCCTGACAACAGCCAGAATTCCTAATTGGGGATTTTTCTGCAGTTTGGATGCTAAGTAATCTACTACTTGGTCTTCCCTGTTGGCTGCAGTTCTCAGTCCGAATATTTTTGCTGCCATTTGCAATCTTCTTTTTTTTCTAAATTTTTTTTCTAAAACAATAACTTTTTTCTTGTTCTAAAATAATAACTGTTTGGCGAGGAAAATGACAAAGCCAATTGCGCCGATAATCGCCACGCCCAGAGCGGTAACTTTAAGCACGCTGGTGTATTCTTCTTTGTTGGGCTTTTTGGTTATGCGTAAAACGCGGTAAGATTCCTTTAAAAATCGCTTAACTCTGCCCCCCTGCGTTTCCTCAAATTCCATTTATGTTTAGACCTCGTGCATTTACATTAAATTTACATTAATCATGCAGTCCTGATGTAGCTAAGACTAAGTGTTAATTTATAAAGGTTTCTTAGGCGGATGCAATCCGGTTAAAAGCCAAAGTCGTCTTGGTCGCTCGCTCGGCTGGTTTTTTTATCTGTTTATCGCTGTAAACAAGATGTGTTTTCAAAGAAAACCAGACATTAATTTCTCGTAAATAGCTCTACCTCGCTCGCCTTAGGACCTAGACGACGACTTTGGCTTAGCTGTTTATTTTAAAGGAGAAATCCAAAACATCACTTCATAAAATCTATGCCCAGCTCGGATTCGATGGCTTTCTTTTTCCTGTTAAAATATGTATTCCCGCGGCCGAAAATTTGCTCAGAATTAACCCCGGTAATAATCAGCAGTGTTCTTATGGTTTTGTCCAGATCCTTATATATCTGTGCTCCCCAGATGATTTTGGCTTTGGGGTCAAGGCTTTCTGAAACCGTTTCTACAATGCGCCTGGATTCATCTAAAGTAAGATTCTCCCCTCCGGAAATGTTGATTAAAGCTCCCGTGGCATTGGAAATGTCCACGTCAATAAGCGGATTCTGCAGGGCTTTCTGCACGGATTCATCGGCCCTGTTTTCCGAGTCCGATTCGCCTACGCCAATCAAAGCTACCCCGCCTTCACCCATAATGGCTTTAACGTCAGCAAAATCAAGATTGACTAACCCTGCTCTAGTCACCAGCTCAGCGATTCCTTTTACAGAATTGGTCAGGATTTCATCGGCTACTTTAAAAGCGGTCTGCAGGGGCAGCTGCGGAGCTATTTCCAGCAGCTTTTCATTGGGAATGACGATTAATGTGTTGATACTTTGCTCTAATTTTTCCAGGCCAATCATAGCATTCTCAAAACGATGCGAACCTTCCATGGTGAAAGGCATAGTCACAATGCCTACGCTTAATAGCCCTAATTTTCTGGCTACCTGAGCGACAAAGGGTGCGCTGCCCGTGCCCGTGCCTCCGCCAAGGCCGCAGGTAATAAAGACCATATCTGCTCCTTCCATAGATTTTTTAATGTCCTGCTCGTTTTCTTTAGCCGCTTCCTCGCCTATTTTAGGATTAGAGCCGGAGCCTAAGCCCTGGGTAAGCTCCCTGCCGATAAGGATTTTTTTATCTGCATTGGTATATAAGAGATCCTGTGCGTCTGTGTTAATGGCAATAGTTTCTATGCCTTTAATGCCCACTTCAGAAATGCGGTTAAGGGTGTTATTTCCTGCTCCCCCGCAGCCGATAACTTTAATTTTAGTTTTCTGTTTGGCCAGAAGGGCTTCCAGCTCCCTGTCTAGGTCTATCGTTTCTTTTTTTGACTGGCTGAGCTCTACGCGGATATGCTGCAGAGAAGTTTCTTTGACATTGTAGTTTGTTTTGGGCTTATCCTCCCACAAGGGCACGTCATCAAGTTTGTCTGCTTCCATGGTTATTTTTTAAATCATGGTTGTTCATTTAAATTATGTTAATTTGTTTAGTTAATTTGTTTAAATTATGTTAACTTGTTTAAATTATGTTTATTTTTTAAACGGCTTGCCTAAAAGTAAAATTTAATCGTGGAAATTTAACCGTGGAAATTTAACCTCCTGTTATTTAATCTCCTGTTTTTTTGTTGAATCTAAGAGATGCTCTTAATTAAATCTAAGAGATGCTCTTAAATCTGAGAAGTGGTTGGTATATAAATATTATTGCACTCAAACCTATCTTCTAAAATCTGCTTTTTCCACCTATACTTTCGGTTTTATGCCCGGCTTTTTCAGTCTTATCCTTTTCTTTCTCAAAAAGAATGTCTTTCAACCCGGTCACTTCCACCAGCCTTTGCATTAAGATGTTGCTGATCTGCAGGGGCAGCTCCAGAGGAAGTGTTATTGCAGCTTTATCTTCTTTAACTTCTACTTTCATTTTCTCTTTGGGAAGGCCCAGCGTCGAGGAAACAAATGAGGCTACCTGCTCGTTTTTGTCAGTTATTTTCCGTACGATAGTAAAAACATATGTAACCTCTTTCCCCGCCAAGGGATGGTTAAAATTGACGATTATTCTTCCTCCGGAGATGTTGGTAATAACACCTATTTCGTTGTCTATGTTCACCTGCAGCCCCGGATGCGGCTCTACTTGATGCTCTTTAAACGTGCTGGCCGAGATTATTTTAACCAGTTTTACGTCCCTTTTCCCGAAGGCTTTTTCCGGGGGCAGCGTTACAGTATATTCCTTTCCGGTTTCCCTGCCTTCCAGCTCTGCGTCCAAGCCGGGAAGAATTTGTTTTTCACCGATGCAAATAACTGCTGGCTGATAGCTCTTTTTTTCTGAGAATAAGTTGCTTGTTTTGGCAACACTTTCAATTGTGGTGTCAAAAACAGTCCCATCGGCAAGCTTTCCTGTGTAGTTTAGCTCAATGAAATCGTGGTGCTTGGTTTTTTCGTCAGTTTTCCCGTCCATTTTTCCACTCGTTTGTTTTTTTAATTCTAATTCTCTAATTCTGATTTTCTTTAACAGTTTTTTTATTTCCTTTTTTATTTCCTTATTTCTTTCCCTCTTTTCTCTTTTCTTCCCTGTTTTATAAATTTAATGACCATTTCTGCTGCTTTTTCTGCAGTTATCTTTGTTGTATCCAGAACAAAATCATACTGTGCTTCATCTCTCTGGTCAAAGCCGTAATATTTTTTATATCTGGCTGCATCTTCTTTTTCCCTTTGGTAGATTTTTTTCTTCATCTCTTTAAATGAAGCAATATTTCCTTCGTTCCGTTCTGCCTGAGTTTGCTTATTTTGTAAATCTTTCCAGATTCTTCTTGCTCCTTCCTCCGGGTCAACTTTGATGTAGAGCTTGATGGATTCAGGCAGAAAATAAAATTGAGTTCTTCCTTCCACGATGACTGTTTTTGTGGATTTTTCTAACCACTTGGCCCTGGCGGCAGCTTTACGGTCTACTTCAACATCAGTTTCCGCATGGGTTTTTGCATATTCGTTCAGTTCTTCCAGAGTCATCCCCTTTTTCCTGGCTAATTCCCTTCTAATCCCCCCTACATAGATTCTTTCGGCGCTTAATTTCTCTGCAAGAATTCCGGCGATGGTGCTTTTTCCGCTTCCCGGTGTTCCCGAAATGGTGATGATCATAAATTTCCTCTTTTATCTTACCTTTTCATACTCACTTTTTGATAGATTTCCTTTTTTATCTTCCAGCCATTGCTTAATCCAAAAAAAAGCTGCTTTTTTCAAGCCCCATTGCTTAAACCTGCGCATGGAATTAATAACGTAAGTGTCAATGCATTTATATTTTCCCTTTTCCAGCAGTTTTAAGATAAGTTTCCGGTGTTCTCTTACAGTTATTTCGGGGTCGTATTTTCCAACCTCATCAAAATCTTCCTTGCGGCAGATGAGTATGCCGCTGCATCCTTGGTAAAGGCCGGAAGAAAGGTAAAGGTTTTTGCAGCCCAGAGCTATTTTAAATTTAGTCTTGTCCGAATCAGGCAGGGCTTTAGTTGTCGCTACAGAAGACTGCTCAGTAAACTCGGTTTTTATTTTCTGCAAGGCGTCCTCAGCCAGTTGAGTATCCGCATCAAGAAAAATAAGAATTTCTCCGTTTGCATTTAAAGCTCCGGCATTTCTGGCCACGCTGACATTTGGCTTGGGTAAAGAGAGGAGATGCACATTTTTTCTCTTTTTGACAATCTCTTCCGTTTTGTCAGTGCAGCTGTTGGCAACGACAATAACCTCATAATCCTGGTTGATTTGGTTTTTAATGCTGTGCAATGTTTTTCTGATATATTTCTCTTCATTGTACGCAGGGATGATAATGGAAAATGTAGGCATGAAGAAGAAATACTTTGAGTTATGTTTTAAATCTTTGGATTGTATTTTGCTAATTGTTATGCTAAGGGGCTTATGCTAAAGGAATATTCAACTTACAAATATAGCCTACCAAGAAAGTAATTCGGCAGAATTACACTGCTTGTCAGACTATTAGGAGACCAATTAGGAGACCAATTAGGAGACCAATTAGGAGACCAATTAGGAAACCAGCAAAGCCGAAGGACTTTGTTGGGTGACTATAGATGTAACCTACAGCGAAAATTATAGTTAGTAACTTAAATAATTGAGCAGATTATGCTTTAACGGTTGCTTTTACCATATAAACTTTGCTCAGTTTATCAGATTACATATTATACTTCTAAGTAAGCAGCCATTTCCAAAGAGGAATGAATTTAATTGTTCTGCCAGTTTTTTTTTCTTCTCTTTCTTCATCATCAGTAATAAGAATCGCTTCTTTCATCTTAAATTCTATCATAGCTTCTATAAGAGACTCAGTTTCTCGCTTCCTGGTTTCTGCATTGGAAAGATTCCAGCAGACATTAATCAAACGATGTATTTTCATTCCTTTTCTGACTACAAAATCTACTTCCTTATTTTTATCACTTTTCCAGTAGAAAATTTCTTTATCTTCTTTCCTTAACTTTAAAAAGACCACCGTTTCTGCAAGTTTTCCTAAGTCTTCAGAAAATCTAAAAGAAACAGCATTTCTCAAACCTGTGTCAATACAATACACCTTTCGGGGATATTTCATCTGTTCTTTTATTTTATATGAGAAAATAGGAGCAAAGAAAATCAAATAAGCTGATTCTAAATAAGACATAAATCTGCTGATTGTTTCTAGGGAAACTTTTAATTTAAATGCTTCTTGGATCGCGGTAGTGAGCTTAGCTATACTAACCAGCGAACCATTTTGGGTTAAAATGAGAGTAGATAGTGCTTTTAGGACATTAATCTCTTTTATCTGATAGCGGGCAGCTACATCTCTTAAGAGAATAGATTCATAATATTCTTTCAGGAGGAGATTTTTATTCTCTTTGGCTTCCAGCACGACCCTGGGAAACCCGCCAAATTCAAGGTATTTTCTAAGCAGCAATTTTAATTTTTCTTTGTTCAGATAAATTTCTTTTTCATTTTCTATTTTTAACCCGTTTAAACCAGCAAATTCTCTGAAAGAGAAAGGGTATATTTCAAAAGGGATGCTTCTCCCGCTTAAAACCGTAGAAAATTCCGAAGAGAGCAATTTAGAAGAAGAACCGGTAACAATTATTTTGATAGTTGGATCATTTTCTAACTTGCTTCTTACCCATTTTTCCCAAGCGGGAATATTTTGAATCTCATCCAAGACAATAATTTTGGTCTGGTCGCTGATTATCTCTCGGTATGCAGAGTAGATCATGTCTAATAATTCCAAATTCAAATAAGAAGAGAAAGGAGGCTCTTCCAAGTTGATGTAAAGCGTTTCTTCTTTTTTAACACCTTTTTGAATTAGCTCAGCCATAAATTGTTTGGATAGGGTCGATTTCCCGCAGCGGCGAACTCCTACTAAAACAAGAGCTTCTTTGAGTTGAGATCTAGACCGGAATGTTTTTAGATAACTTTTTCTGATAAAACCCAACTGCTGGTCCTTTCCCCAAAAGTTTTGCCCCTGAAGTATTTGAATGATTTTGTCTTTTTCCATCTTATACTGCTAAGAGTATAAGATTATTTAAAAATCTTTCGGTATGGAGTATAAGAATTAATAAAGGGGTTAAATCTTTCCAGATGATACAAAAATTGAAGCATTTTTGGTTAAAATTGATACAGAAATTGTAACAAAGTAGCAAAAAAATTTGAGAAACAAAAAGAAAGTTAAGAAAATTCATCAAGGAAGTTATCTTACTTTAAACCATTCTGAATCTGCGACGAGAAGCTCCGGTAAATCACCGCCGGTGAGCCATTCCCCTTTTGGAAAAGTTTGCTCTAAATCGAGAATGTAATATCTGTCAAAATTTATGCCGGAATACTTTGCAAAAGCCTTAACCAAATCACTTACAGTACTGTAATTATTGCGGCAGCAGGATAAATTTCCCAAAGCGCTGTATCCTTCCGGTGTCCTATAAAGGAAGGCAGCGTGGATCGGGGCAGTATTGCTTAACCCCATCATTAACACACTTGGTTTATATCCATTATCAGAAAGTAAAGCCGCTGCGACAAGGGAATAATCAAAGCAACTACCTCTTCCATCTTTACGAATTGCCGCGAAGGACCTTAATGAGGTAGCAGGCTCGTAAGTTAAATGCCTGTCCAGATAATCCCGTGCCTGTTCAGGTGTTTTTACCGCTGCAATTGCTTCCTGCCAGGATAATTTGCTGTAGTCTGTTTGCTTATCTACGGGCATTTCCGCAGGTTGAATTGGCGGAATCTCGCTGGGAGGTATAGTTTTAACAGTAGTAGCACATCCAGCTTCCAACAGCATAGCTGCACCTAAAGCAACAGGCGTAAGTTCTCTTCCAATTTGTTTGACTAAATTTTCTAGCATGGTTTTGGTTGTGAAGATTAGTGATTCTTATGGCGTATTTTTGGCCATTCGGAAAGGGAGAAGGAATTTAAGAGAATTAATAACCACAAGTACGATAGTGTTCCTTCCATTCTTTAAACGAAAGCCCTGAAGCTGATGCGGTATATAAATGCCTTAATCCCACTTCATCAGTAATTCTCGGAGCATTGCGGAGCCGTTCAGCAAGAGTATCTGAACATGTTCTTGACATAGACTCAGGTATCCCTTCATATGCCGCATCAAGTATCATCCCCTTATGTGCTGCATAATCTGCTGTTCCGGAACTTAATGCATCTACCAAATTATCTATATAATCTCTCAACATATTTAATGGATTTATCATTTTTATTTTCACCCCATTAAATGAAATTTACTAACATAAAATCATCACCATTTTTAAACTTTTTGGTGTTTTTATCACTCTATCGTAATTAAAGCACCTGAGATTGTCAGCGAGAAAATTCCGCCACTATTGTAAGTGCACTTTTTAACGAAAGTTTTAAATAGTGTGTGCCCATACACATCATATGGCGTACATTGAAATAATAAAACGAGGGGATAAAGAGTATTATTATCTCACCAAGAATCTCCGGATTGGCATTAACAAATGGAAGAAAATTAGGATTTATATTGGAGATAAAAAGCCAGCAAAGGCAGAAATTCAGAAGTATGCCGAACAGATTGAAAAACAGATAGAACAACAAGGTTTGACGAAATCAGAGTATTCTTTTCTTAACGAGGAAGATGCCGAAACGCTCCAGGACCTTAAAGAGGGCTATAAAGAATGGTTAAAGAAGACTCCCGAAAGCCTCAAAAATAAACTTTATGATGATTTTGTTATCCGCTTTACCTATCACAGTAACGCTATTGAAGGAAACAGGCTTACGTTGCGGCAAACTGCTCTTATTTTGAAAGATAAAGTTATTCCCTCGGGTGTTAGAGCTTCTGATTACCATGAGGCTGTTAATGGGAAGGAATGTTTAGAATTTCTCAAAGAGTACAAAGGCGAATTAAATAATCGGCTTCTTGAGAAAGTTAATGAAATTCTAACCAAAAATACAGGGGTTGTTTATGGAGGAAGAATTAGATTTTTTGACGTTAAAATTGAAGGTTCTAAACACGTTCCTCCTCGAAGTGAAGAAGTAAAGAAGTATTTATTGAATATGTATAAATGGTATAGCGCCAATAAACATAAACTACACCCTTTTGAGTTAGCTACTATGATTCATGCTAAGATAACTTGGATTCATCCATTTGAAGACGGAAATGGGCGAACTTCCCGAGCAATCATGAACTGGATTTTGATGAAAAAGGGTTATCCGATGTTTTTTATTCCATTTGAGAAAAGGGAAGAGTATTACATGACCTTGGAAGAGGCTGATAAAGAGAATTTTAAAGAGTACGTGGCCCGGATGTTGCGGTTGATAATAGACCAAGTAAGAATGTACGGGCACAAAAAGAAGAAAAGATGACGGTGTATGGGCACATTTTAGCTGTCCAAAGAATTTCTACTTCTAAAAATAGTCAACCCTGCCCTACGCGCGTCATGATATTCTTCTTTTAGCCAAGGAATTGTATTCCCCCATTTCCGCATATTAACTGTGCATAAAGTAATGGCTCTTTCCTGAGCAATTGCTTCCATTTTCCTTACGACGGTGTCCAATATTTTGCCATAAAAAGAATTAAACAGAAAAAATACAGTAGCACCAGCATAATCAGCATCTGCAGCATCGCCTTGGATAAAGCTTACGTCTCTTAAACCTAAGGCTTTTGCACTTCTTTTGGCACGCTGATGGTACTCCTGAAAATACTCTATCCCAGTTGTTCTGGCTCCTGTTAAAAGGTTGGTAAGTATGGGAACCCGACCATATCCGGAGCCTAAATCGTAAAAGACATCTTGGCCAGTTATGGGCACTCTTTTGGTTGCTTCGTAAATAGTAAAAACTGAAGAAGCATGGTAACGGCGCATATAATCGGGCAAATCATAACCTGGCGAGAGCGTGGGCAGATCAGCCATATCTAACAAATGGGTAACAAATTTATCTGCTTCGTCATAGAAATCATAACAGCTAGCGGGCTTTCTATCAGGATCAAGACAGCTGGCCAATTCTTCTTCCAAATCCCTGCACTTAAAATTGCCGTTTCTGATAGCTTCCTGCCAGCGGCTAAAATAAATTTCCCTTTTAGCAGCTATTTTCCCCGTTAGGGTTTCAGTTTGTTCTTGTAGAGTCTGCAAATCTGTTTTGCACCAGTCTAAACCATAACAGCCAGCTTCAATATCTTCAGCGACAAGTCCTAAAAGTCGGGCAATAGTTTCAGTACCGCTTTCTAAAGCCAGCATTTCGGCAACTGTGTTTTCAGTTATTTCCCTTTCGGCAGCTTCATAATTCAGAAGAAGGTCTGCACATTTCTTTAATCTCTGAACTGCTTGTTCTCTTTGGCTGCCCATTGTAATTTTTAGCAAAGAAATTTTTGCTCTAAGTGCTTGTGCATGGGAAATTGTTTTAACTATCTACCCGGATATTATTCACATAGCCGGATATTATTCACACAGCTCTTCTAGCGACCGGTTTATCATACCATACCAAGTGCCATAAGGCTCCCCAACACCTCCAAAATCAGTACCAAAATATTTCCAGTATCTCAGTAAGCGACCCCTGCCTATAGTCAGCTTCTTCTGCTGTCAACGAATATTGGCTCATTTTAAAGTAAAGATTCTCTCTTGCAAAATCGCTCGGAAAACAGAACTTCACAACGTCAGATAATTAGCTGCCCAGAGCATCCCCGAATCGCTGTAGTAAAATAATGAGCTGAACGGTTTTCCCTGAGCATCGTACACTTCCAGGAAGTTTCTGTGCTTTTCAATAAGCTCTTTATATTTCTCTTTGTAAGCTTTGGCTCTTTCTGCATCCATTTGCTGCAATAATTTTACGTACAATAAGCCCATGTGCGGCCAGATGGAATGACTTTCGTAATCCTGCACTACTTTTTCCTGCCAGATGAAAACTGCTTCTTTGTTTCCGGCAGTATATTTAAGCGGGAAGGGCTCGTCCAAGCCGGTAAAATGAATTTGGTTTAAGGCTGAGCGGAGCATTTCCTCACTGCTGATGATGCCTAAAATAAACGGAAATAAATTAGCATCTCCGGCAACGTATTCCCTCCTGGACAAATCATCATGGAAATAAGCCCCATTCCAGAAATGCTGCTTGATCAGGGCAGGGTAATCATATTTTTTCAGTGGGTTGAATAACTTCATCTCTTCCAGATCCTTGGCCAGCAGAGCTACCAGGCAATTGTCATAGCAGGAGCTTTTTCTCACGGCAAGGTCCTTTATTGAAGAAACATAGAGCTCTTGCCTGACCAGCCCACTTTGCCCGTCAATAAATGAGTCATAAAATTTCTTTATTTCGGCATTTAAAAAGTCTTTATAAGAATGGTAGGGGAATTTCGCAATTTTAATGCTGTGAACAAGCCAAGGCAGGGAATCAACAGCTGCTTCAGGGACATCAAAGGGTTTTCCTTCGCTGGAGATGGTTGTAGTTATTTTTCTGTGCTCTTTAAAGCGGTTTAAGGCATAGCGCAAAGTCTGCTGCACTTCATGCTCACATTTTAACTTCAGCAATGAATTTGTGCACCAGCCAAAATCCCTCGTCCAGAATTGTGAAAAATTGCCTGTGGACGTTTGCAGATATCTTCCATTCCAGCAGTCTTTAATGATCTGCTTACAGATTTCTTCAGCGCTGCCTTTGTACTTCTTTTTGAAAAGGCTGTTCTTTTTGCTCACGAAAAACATCCGTGCGGCAAAAGCTGTCTGCTGGAGAAATGAGGCCATACGCTGTTAAAATAAGGGCTGGTTTAAAAAAGTAGTGAAAGAGAATGGCTTCATCTTGAAAAAAACAAGAAAATTAAAAAAAATCCCGTTTTATAAGCTATTTCCAGTTTCTGACAGTCGCCAAAAATCTTGCATCCCTGTCCATTCCATCATCGTACTCTCTGGGAGTGTAATCAACTTGGCTTAATCCAATTATTTCCAATCCAAAGTGGGAAGCATCAGAACCATCAAATTTCTGACCATCAACGGAAGTGTGGTAATTATCTGTAGCATACCCGCTTCTTGGATCCGGATCATCCGGTCTGCTGTCAAACAGAATTCCATCATCTCTTTCTAATTCCCACTCTAAATTTGTTGCCATTTTTAAAGGGGAGTATATGTAGTATATATATTTTATGGTTAAAACTGCAGAAATGAGCTGTTTTGGAGAATTATTAGTAAGAAGTAAACGGACCCGGAGAGATTTGAACTCGAGATAAAACAGATATTTCTGCTTAATTCTCTCGATCTACAGCTTGCTTCTCTTCAGTTAACTCTCTTCATCCCATTGAGGGATTACTCCAGAGCTCATCACGAGAGTAGGAGGCTGTCGCCCTATTTGGCTTACCTGCATTTACTTACCTGCATTTAAATGCTGTATCCAGTCTAGGCTACGGGTCCTTGTTACGCAGAAAAGCGGGTTGTTTTTTATAAATTTCGGCGAGATTTCAGAACTCTCGTAAGCAAGGGTGTTTTTTATGGTTTTTATATTTTATAATTTCCCTAGGTCACAAATGGGAGTCAGTTTTATAAATCAGCGAAAATTACTGCTTGGAATGTATCTTAAACTTGATCTTAAGCGATGTCTGGAAGAGCTGAAAAGAGGCCCTTTTCTTGTTTCGGATTGGAAAACTGAGATTTTAAAAGCAGCACGGGCTATGGAGCTGTCAGGGAAAAGTTATGATAGTATAATTTACTATCTTCAGACAAATTTAGTCACTTTTAGAGATATCAAGCAGTACGGCTATGCAGATTTAGTAAAGAAGCCTATCGCTGAAATTCAGGCAGCAATTGAAGCATATAATCTGAAGCACGCTCAACGTAATGCTCAACGTAAAAAAGAAGAAATAAAA
Source organism: Nanobdellota archaeon (assembly GCA_040751885.1). Classification (GTDB taxonomy): domain Archaea; phylum Nanobdellota; class Nanobdellia; order Woesearchaeales; family GW2011-AR9; genus JBFMFP01. Next base: position 19,376 of record JBFMFP010000007.1, on the reverse strand, counting down.
GGACAATTGGGGGATAAGCCGGGAGGAAAACTTCCCAGGGAAAAAGAGAGTTAAAAATGAGTAAAAACAAATACGTTTCAATTCAGGAAGCCGTGAATAAAGGGAAAGGAACTGTTTCCGTGAGGGGCTGGATCCATCGTGAAAGAGGTTCTAACCAGTTAAAATTTGTCACCTTAAGAGATTCCAGCAACATCATCCAATGCGTTTTTGAGCGCAAGGATTTCGAAAAAAAATGGGATGAAATAGACCATCTTCAGGTAGAAACGTCTATAACGATTACAGGAGCCATCAAAGAAGACAAAAGAGCGCCAACTGGTTACGAGATTCATGTTGCTGATTATGAAGTTATCGGCAGAAGTGAGAATTACCCCGTCACTAAAGACCAGTCCATTGAATTTCTGGCTGACAACAGGCATCTCTGGCTGAGAAGCAGGAAGATGAGCGCTATCCTAAAAATAAGAAGCACTGTCTTTGGCGCGATTGGTGAATATTTCCGCCAGAACGGCTTTTACGAATACCAGTCTCCCATATTTCAGTCCGTACAATGTGAAGGGGGATCAACTTTGTTTGCCGTGCCCTATTTCGGGCAGAAAGGAGTTTTCCTGGCCCAAAGCTGGCAGTTGTATGCTGAGCCGGCCATATTCAGCCTGGAGAAGATTTATACTTTAGCGCCTTCCTTCCGCGCAGAAAAATCAAAAACATCGCGGCATTTGACAGAATATTGGCATGCAGAGATGGAAGTTGCCTGGGCTACGTTTGATGACATCATTGATTATGGTGAAGGCTGCCTGAAGCATATTGTCAGGCTGGCTATAGAGAAAAACAAGCCGGAGCTGGAAGTGTTAGGCCGTGACATTAAAAAATTAGAGCCGACAGTCAGGAAAAAATTCCCGCGCCTTACTTATGATGAAGCTTTAAAATTGCTGAAGGAAAAATTCAAGCTGGAAATCACTTGGGGTAAGGATTTGCGTACAGAGGAAGAAGACAAATTGTCCCGGTTGTATGACACACCCATTACTGTAATCAGATACCCCAAAAAGGTTAAAGCTTTTTACATGAAAGAGCCCGAAGACAGCAATCCCAAAAAGCCAGTTGTTAATGGCGTAGATTTTATTGCTCCGGAAGGCTACGGAGAGATTATCGGCGGCTCGGAACGGGAGCATGACATTGAAAAAATTAAAAAACGTTTGCTCGAGCAGGGTGAGGATCCTCAGCAGTATAGCTTCTATTTAGATACGCGGAGATATGGCTCCGTTCCGCACGGTGGTTTTGGCCTGGGTATAGAAAGAGTGATTTCCTGGCTCTGCGGCTTGGAAAGTATCAAAGATGCTATTCCTTTTCCCAGGACGATGGAAAGGTATAAGCCTTAAAGATGAAAGATGAGAATCCCGAATTAAATCTTCTGAATAAATATGAATATGATGCCATTGAAGTGCGAAGTGTTAAAGTATATTTTTCTAAAGAGAAAAGTGAAATAAATATTCATCCGGATGAACTTGATAAAGTGCTGGAGATCATTCCTTCTGCCCATCTCTTGCTCATCCCCAGAATTTATGTAGTAAGTTATTTTTGCCAAGATTGTATAGAAACAAAAGGCCGGCATCTCGCAGGATTAAATTATATTGTTTTATATCCCAATTCAGTTGACAAATTAAAAGAAGTTTTGATCCATGAAGTAGGGCATTTGATTTGGGATCGGAAGCTAAATCCGCAACAGAGAATAGAATTTTACTATTTAATGCTCAAAGAAGTTCCGGCAACATTGAATAAAAATGATAAACTGGAGAAATATATCTTTGTCCTAGAGAACTTTGCAAACTCTTACCTTTTCTATCTTTTAGGAATATTTGATGAAGAAAGGTATCCAAATATCTATAAATTTATTTCTTCTCTTTAGGTTTTATTCCACCTTTAGCTGCTTTTTCAGAAATGATGGTTTCAGAATTTAAAGCACTTGGATTCTTTAACATTTCCAGAAATTTTTTTTCATCAAACATAGTCATTTTAGTATTTATTATCGCTTAGTATATAAATACTTTTCTCTAAGATTTTGTGTTTTGGCAGGAAATATCAAAGATGCTATTCCTTTTCCCAGGACGATGGAAAGGTATAAGCCGTAACTTTTCTGTAACATTTCTTAAGAGAGTATGTTCTTTAATCTACATTTTTGAATATTTCAGCAGGTTGGAATCAGAGCATATTCAAGTGAAGAGTGGGCGTATATTTTGCAACACAAAGGCACAATAAGAACATTTGAGTGGTCTCGGTTTAGTAGGGATGGACAATTAGCTCCAACTCCGGGAATCAAAGAAATTGTAGGTTCTGTCTCCACTGATAAAGTTTACTTAACTGTAGATGTAGATGGTTTTGATCCTGCAGTTATGCCCGAAACAGGAACTCCCGTGCCCGGTGGATTTGGATGGGAATTTGGATTAGGGCTGGCAGTAAATTTATTTAAAAACTGAGAGGTCATTGGTGCGGATGTTGTTGAAGTTGCCCCTAGCGGTAAGAACTCAAGAACAGCATATAACACTGCCCAGCTGATATATAATATTATTGGACAATATTTGCAGTATAGACAATTTGCAGTATAGACAATTTGCAGTATAGACAACCTGAAAAGGAAAATAGGGCCTTGAAAAAAAAGCAAAAAAAAAGCTTCGAAAAGTAGCTGAATGTAGCTGATTAAAATGGAGGTATGACAAATGAACTCTAGCTGTCCAGGAGCAGAAAAATGGAGAGAAAGCCAGTTTATGCAGGGTCAGGCAATTGAGCCTGTTCGCTGGAGAAGGGGCTCAACAATTTCTGACCTTGTCAATAATTTTGGTAACACTTGTTTTGAAGCCAGAAATGTTTATGCTGGCGCTAAGCTCCTTAAATCAATGATTGAAAAAGGAGATACAATTTGGTTAGGCGTGGCTGGAGCCGGGCCGGTTGGGGGGATGGGCGGTCTTATTATTGATTTAATTGAATACGGCTTTGTGGATGTAATTTGCTCAACAGGCGCCCAAGTTTACCACAATGGTCATTTTGCTTTTGGCCTGCCGGTTGTTCAGGGCTCTCCGGAAGTAGACGATAATGCCCTGGATGCGGATGGAACAACCAGAATTTACGATATTTGTATTCGGCTGGAAGAAACGCTGGTGGCGCAAGATGAAATTTTCCAGAAATTTGCCCGTGGATTAGAGCCAAAAAGGAGGTCCAGTGCCGAATATAACTACATGTGGGGAAAATATGTTTTAGAGCATGCACCGCATCCCGAAAAATCATGGGTTGCTGCCGCTGCTAAGTATAATGTACCTTTGTTTTTAGATTCAGAATCAAACCATTCTATAGGCATGAACAATGCTAAATTATTTTTAGAAGGTATAGATGTTGCTATGGATCCTAATTTAAGCCTGCTGGAGGGAGCAGCCATAGTTTACTGCAGTCCGCAATTAGGTTTCTTTGAATGGGGAGGGGGAGGCCCAAAAAATTGGATTCAAACTTTAGCTCCCATGATTAGTCAATTATTAGGAATTAAATTTGAAGGTGCAGATCGGGGAATACAAATAACTACGGCTGACAAACGTGACGGCGGATTGTCAGGATGTACATTTGGTGAGGGAGTGACGTGGGGGAAGTATAAAGATGCTAATGAAGGATTAGTGCAAATTTGGGTAGAATACAGCGTCATTGCACCATTATTAGTTGGTTATGCTCTGGAAAATGCTCAGCGTAGAGAATACAAAAGACTCTATCTTCATAGGGACGAATTTTTAGAACGTTTAAAGCAAGCGGCAAACCAGTTACCCCGGGAAGGGAAAGTGTAGAAAACTCATTTAATCTTCTCGCTATTTAATCTTCCCACTATTTAATCTTCCCACTATTTAATTTTCCCACTATTTAATCTTCTCGCTGCAGCTTATCCCGTCTTTAATTTCAATTATTTCAGTCTTTAACTGCGGATGGTTAAGTATAGCGTCTTTAAATTCCTTGCATTTTTCCATATTGACGTTGTCAGCGATAATAAAACCATTCTTTTTTGTTAATTCAATGCAGTCTTCCAAAACTTTGATGTAATCCCTCTTAGAAAAATCAATGAAAATCAGATCATAATATTCTTTTTTTTCTTTTCTTAATTTTTTGACAATTTCTTTTTTGGCGATTTCCACGCCATCACCGACGATAACTTCAGCTTTGATTGCAAATTTTACAAAATTCTCTTTAGCCTCTTCAGCGATTTTTTCATTGATTTCTATTGTCGTCAGTTCAGCCCCTTCGCTTCCGAGAATAATTCCGCTGTAGCCATTGGCTGTTCCCAATTCCAGAATTTTTTGTGGACGCAATTCTTTTATCTTCTTTAATAGCCAAATGCTTTTTTCTTTGTTTAGAATAGGGATTCCTCTCTTTATGGATTGCTGTTCCAGTAATTTTAACTGATGAAGGTCCATCTTTGAATGTCCATTTATTGTTAGTTTATTTTTTATTATTAGTATTTTTAATAATTATTTCTTACTATAATTTTCACTTCAATAATTTTTTTAAGATTCTTTTTCAATAAAAGAACAAATTGTTTTTATTAATTTCCTAAAATGAAGCGGTTTAGTGAACCGGTGGTCTGCATCTTTAATGATAACCAATCTTTTAGGCTTGTTTGCTGCCTGGAATAATTCCTGCGGATCTTTATTTACGGGGATGTATTCATCTTTTTCTCCATGGACTATTAATAACGGTTTTTTATACTTCCTCAATGAGCCAAGAACATCCAATTTAAAAAATTCATCATAGTAAGCTTTCTTTAATTTTTTCTCATAGTACCATTTTCCTAGCTGGTTATATTTGATAAACCCTTTCGTCCAAAAATCCCTTACCTGCAAAGGGGTAAAATCATAATTAACCGCCTTTTTCAAATCGCTTTCCGCGCCCATCAGCACCAGTTTGCCAATTCTTTTATCTTTATAGGCATATAAAGCAGCGTCTATCGCTCCGGTAGAATGGCCGATTAGGATTAGTTTTTTGAACTGGTAATTATTTTTCATAAAATCTATAGCATACTTAATGTCTTTTACTTCCTTGCTGATTAATTTGTCTTCAAACTTGCCTTCAGAAGAATCAGTGTGGCTGAAATCAAAAGTTAAAAATAGGTACTTTTTTCCCAGAGCTTCTGAAAGGCGGGAAGCAGTAAAACCTCGGCAATGGCTGGGAAACCCGTGCAGGAAAATAATTGCAGTATCATATCTTTTTGGTTCGCAAAGGAAGCCTCTTAGGGTTAATCCTTTATCGTTTTTGAAGCGGATTGGTTTTTTCATGATTTTAATTTCTAATAATTCTTTCTTTTTGATCTCTTATTCTTTTTCTTTTTTTAAACATTTTTCAAAAAATATAAAAAACAAATCACTTATCAGGCTGCCATGGTGCTTTGTTTTCAAAAAGATCTCCTGCAGGCCTTGGAACACATAGACTTTACTGCTTATCATGAATTTGTAGTCCATCCTTTGGAACGGAGAAGAACTATTGATTCCGATGAAATTATAGAAAGATACGGTGCGGTAAAATGGGAAATTGTGGATATGCTCAACCAGGAATACAGCACCATTTTGGAAAATAATTTTGACCTTTACAATTGGCTTAATGAAAATAGTAACGATGAATTGGCTTATTTCCTAAATGAAGCAGGATCAAATGTTTTAGGTTATTCAGATTTTGGCGCTCCTTACAAATTTCATTTGTGGCTGGGAAAGAAAGGGTTTATTCTTGGAATTGAACAAAAAGGAAAAGGATTTAATGCCGAAGAAGTATGCAATAAAAAAATAAAGGAGAATGAAGGGGCAGCGTTTAATTTTTTCAGGAATTGCAGAAGCGAGATTTTCTTTGATGATAGTAAGAATGCAAGAACAGTGTTTATGCTCTTTAAAATTTAACCATCCGGACAATTTATCTACTGTTTATCTACTGTTTATCTACTGTTTATCTGCTGTTTATCCGCTTAATGTCCAGTTGTAATCTCTTAATTTTTTGGGCTTTTCAGATCTCTTTCCGGCAAAGAAAGTTCTATCGTAACCTGATTTATGAACCATTCCCCAGAGCAAAATCTCTTTTTCAGCGCGGTTTAGTTTTCTTGGTTTTTTATCTTCAGGAGTTTTAATCAGGCAGTTTTTGCACAGCCGAACATAATAATCTACAGTTTCCTGCGCAGGTATGGCAAAGGGATTCATCTGCAGGGGTATTCTGTTTTTGTCTCGCTGGACATAAAAATCAATCAAAGCCAGGTAACCGGCAATTTCATGGGCGCAAAAAGTAAACACTTCAGAACTCTCTTTGTCGTCTAAATAAGTGTATCTCATATCGTCGTACATTCTTCCCATACAATTATGGTCGGTAGCAAGGCCAAAGGCAATTCCCCATTTGAATCTGTTCTCAGTTATAGGAACGGATCTGAATTTAAAATTGTACCTGGGCTTTCTTTTTGTTCTGGAAGGTACTTCTGCAACCACTTCAGCGCCATCCACTTTTACTTTGTGAGCATCGTCGTACGGACGTATAGTTATACTGGAAGGAAAAAGCGGCGTTGAGCGTTCTCCTCTTCCCGGCCTGTTTTGGCTGGCGTAGCAGTAAATGTGCGCCCCTTCCAGACATTCAACTAAAGGAACTCTTCTTGTTCTTTTGTCCGTGCGCATGAATGGCTTGAATGTGTATCCGCAATAAGGAGTTGCGCGGATATCGTTAAAAGCAGAACTTCTTAAATCTGTTGGTGTCAGATTAGCGGCTACCGCCCCCTCCAAAGATTTAAATCTCTGGATCTTGACATCAGGACCATGTTTCATAAATTTCTGCGGGCTGGCGTATCTTTCCGGAACTAGTCTGCATTTGATTATAACTGCTTCATCTTCGCTCAAGCCGCGGATGCTTTCAACTAATTTGTCTGAAATGTCTCTTACAGAGCCGTATCTGCTGATTTCTGCCGCGGTCGGCTGCTGAAAATATGGTCTTGCTTCCATGCTTTTATCTCCTAGTATGTTAAAGTCTTGAGTTGGCATTTATAAGTCTTGAGTTAGTATTTATAAATGTTTTTATTATTTTATAGTGATTAAATGTTTTTATGGGAAACTTTTAAATTAAAGTGTGCAGTTGGCAGCGGTTATGTACATCATCAAGCAGATTCCTGAAGATTTTGTTGTAAAGGAAATAAGTTCGGTTGAAATAAAAGACAAAGGCAGGCATGCCTATTTCAGATTAAAGAAAAAGAACAGGAACACTTTGGATGTAATCAAAGAAATTGCCAGGCAGCTTCATCTGAAAGAAAAACAAATTGGTTTTGCCGGCAATAAAGACAAACAGGCAGTTACTGAACAGTTAATTTCAATACCTGTTGCAAAAAAAGAAAAAATAAAGGAAATAAATGTTGACAACGTTTCTTTGGATTTTGTTGGTTATGACGATAGACCCCTTTCTTTAGGTGATTTGCAAGGGAACGAATTTGAAGTAGTGGCGAGAAATCTTGATAAATGCAACATTAACAAAATTAAGTTTGTTGAGAATTATTTTGACGAGCAGAGGTTTGGCAGCAATAATGTAGAAATAGGGAAGGGACTGGTCCGCAGGGATTTTTCTGCAGCAGCCCAATTAATCAACAACTCAAAAATAAAAGAACATTTAGCCAAAAACAGGAATGATTTTGTCGGGGCATTGAAAGAGCTGCCTATGAGGCTGCTGAAGATGTATGTCCACGCTTATCAGAGCTACCTGTGGAATGAAACTCTTGCTCATTATCTGAGTAATGCTCTGAGTAATGCTCCGGGCAATACTGGAAGTGTTGTAAAAGAAGTAAGATATTTTTTGGGAAAATTTGTTTTTGTTTCTGATGCAGATATTGTTTCTGATGCAGATAAATTCTCTGCTCTGGAAATCCCTTTAATCGGCTTTGCAGGAGGGGATTATGAATTAGATGATAAGCTAAAGGGAATAATAACAAAAATTATGAGCAGAGAAGAGATATCTTTTTCTGATTTTGTCATCAGGCAAATTCCGGAATTGAGTTTGGAAGGGGGATTGAGGAAAGCTTTTGTTGAGATTGGGAATTTAAAAGTAGGTAAAGAAGAAAAAGACGACTTCAACAAAAGAAAGAAAAAAATAAAGCTGGCCTTTTCTCTGCCTAAGGGCAGTTATGCTACTATTGTTATTAAGCGTATCTGCAGCTAAAAGCAGGGTTGAAAGGCTTTTTTTGGCTCAAGAAATCAGTAACCTTTAAAAAAGGCAAGCGTTTTCTAGGTTAAAGAAATAATAAAGCTGGGCGTAAGCTTGGCTAAAAAAATAAACCAAAAGGGGTGGTCAAATGGCAGTTGGCAAAAAAATTGCAAACAAAGTAATGGCTTACTCATTTACAGTGGGTTTAGTAGTTGCTTTGGTGTTAGGCCTGGTATCTGCGTGGCTTCAGCCAAATGTAGTTGCGCTTTTGACAAGCGTATTGATTCTGGCAGGGATTGTAGTAGGATTTTCTAATATTTCACCTACGGAAACGAAAGACTACATCTTGTTTGTAACCGCGTTGGTAATAGTAGTTAGCCTTGGCGGAGATGTTTTGAGCAAGGTACAGCTGGTAGGAGCATATTTGGAAGGCGTTTTAAGAATGATTCTGGCTTTCATCCTGCCTTCAGTAATTGTAGTAGGATTAAAGGCAATTTTGAACCTTGCTAAAGATTAAGAGCAACGATTAAAAGTAACCAAAATTTTTATTTTTTTTAATATTTTTTAATCTTTTTTAGCGGTTTTTTTAGTCGCAGAAACCAATAACTCTGGTGGAAGAAACTAATAACATTTATAAATTCTTGTTGGTAGTTGCGGATTTATGATTGAAATAAGTGCATCTGTTGTCATTTACGCTTTGATCAGTGTCTTTATAGTTTCTTTGATTTCCTTTGTAGGCATAGCTTCCTTGCTGCTGGGAAAGAACACCCTTAGCAGTTTGTTGCTGATTTTGGTCAGCCTTTCTGCAGGCTCGTTGTTAGGGGGAGCTTTTATACATATACTGCCTGAAGTTGTGGAAAAGCAGGGGTTTAGTCTTACTGTTTCCTTGCTGGTTTTAGCCGGGGTGGTTGTGTTTTTTGTTTTAGATAGGCTTATCCGTTTCCACCGCTGTGAAGAGCAGCATCTCGAGCAGCCCCAGTGTTCCTTCATCCACGAGCCGCATAAGCACCATCTTGGCATTATGAATGTGCTTGGCGATGGTGTGCATAATTTTGCTGATGGGCTGATCATCGCCGGCAGCTATCTGGTGAGCATACCTACGGGCATTGCTACAACCTTTGCAGTTGTGCTCCACGAAGTTCCCCAGGAACTGGCAGATTTTGGCGTGCTCTTATATTCCGGGTTGTCTAAGTGGAAAGCTTTGGTGCTGAATTTTCTTTCTGCAGCTACGGCCATCGTAGGAGCTGTTGTGGGTCTGATCTTGGGCAGCAAGGGAGAAATTTTTGTTAATTTTATCCTGCCCTTTGCAGCCGGCGGGTTTATTTACATAGCCAGTGTGAATTTAATCCCCGAACTGCATAGAGAATGTAACTTGAAAAGCTCGGTTCTGCATTTCTTTTTCTTTATTTTAGGAATGGGGCTGATGCTGATGCTTGTTTTGTTGGAATAGGTTTTTTGTTGGAATAGGTTATTTGTTATCGTTAGGAGCAGGCATAAACAATGCTCTATTCTTTTTCAAAAACATTAACAAGATTTTACGGTAAGAACTCCCCTTTTTCATTCAACTCCTCTTTCTTCCCAAAACACTGCATTTTCTCCTTCCAATGCTTATAATTTCCTTTCAGCTCCTTTTCCCAGACCGGAGCAGTAATTTTCTTGAACTCTTTGGAATAACTGTCCAGGAACTTGACGATTTTCTGCTCTTTAATGACGGTATCTGAGCCAGGGTGTGTCGGTCTGGCGTTGTACTTCTTTACTAAAGCCCGCAAAACCCGGGGGTTGTCAATCAAAGCGCAGGGCGTTAACAGATTGCCATTAGCGCAATACGGCTGGGCTTTCTGCAATGCTTTAAAGAAATCTGACTGCATGACTTCGGCCAGCTTTTTCTTCCTGATATTATCTACAGCGAAATGCAAAAACACGCACGGCTCTACATCTCCTTTACAGTTGATATGGAAATACCCCCCTGGCCGCGCTCCGGCAATACACCCGCCGACATGCGGCCCGTCGTTCCAGAAATCGCCGATAAACAAAGGTTTAGTCTTACGCAGCTCTTTAATCCGCAGCCTTAATTTATTCCTCTGCTCAGGAGTAGACATAAGATTAACATCCGGACACCTGCCGATAGGAACATACTGGAAATACCAGCCAAAGGCAGACCCTTTTTCAACCATCAAATCCACAAATTCATCGCTCATTAACACGTCTGAAGTCAGCTTGCTGGGCGTTGCCGAATAGCCAAACAAGACACCATGTTTCCTTAAGTTGTCCATGGCCTGAAGAACTTTCTTATGCACACCAGCGCCCCTTCTTTTATCTGTATTCTCTTCCTTCCCTTCAATAGAAATTCCCGGGGCAACATTGCCCAGCTCAGCAAGTTTTTTTGCCAGCTCTTCATCAATCATCGTGCCGTTGGTATAAACTAAAAAATACATATCGTTATGCTTAGCGAAAATATCCAGCAAATCCTTTCTGAGGAAGGGCTCCCCGCCGGAAATGGTAATGAAATAAATGCCTAATTCCTTTGCTTCCGTCAAAAGGCGGTCAACTTCTTCTATAGGCAGATCATCATCTTTTGTATACTCGCCGGCATAACAGCCCACACATTTCAAATTGCACCTTGCTGTTGGACTGATTACAAAAAACCAGGGCAGACCAAAGCCAAGCTTTTCGCTGGACTCTTTCAGCTTTTCCTTGCCGAAAATTCCCGCATTCATGAAGAAATTCTCAATCAACTTCTTTTTACAGTTTGCCGATAATCTGCCTAAAGTATTTTTTGTCAGAGTTACTGCCGGATGCTTCTGCTCAAACGCTTCCCTGATTTTTCGAGCATTGTTCTTAGCAGCCTCATTACTGATTAAATAATTCTCCGCAATGCTCAGCATCCTGATCAGATTTTTATCAGAAATTTTTGGCAGTAAGCTGAAAATCTGTTTAATTGCTACTGCTTTAACCTGAGTGATCATCCTATTTTCCTCTTCATAACGTCAATAAACTGATTTTAGGGAGTAATGCTGAGATCAATGCTGCGATTACTGCTGTATGCTACTTTTAGACATTAATAACCTGATTTTAAGTAGGTTTCCCGCTTTATTTTTAAATATTTTTATTCTTATTTTCAGAAGAATCAGAAATTAAAGCAGAAATTAAAGCCTGAGACATATACCTCACATATATGGTAAATATACTATTTATTTATACCAGCAGTTCTTTTTTAGGAAAAGCAGTTAAATAAGCACATCTGGAGGGATAAAAATGACACAAGTTTTAGAGCAAATGTTGGAGATATAGCAAAGCGCACAAATATTTGAGCATGAACAGTGCGCTTTGCTTATTACGAACGAGCATCTATTCGCTCAATTATTTATGCGAGTGAGTATAGCTCCACCTGTTGGACCACCTGTTGGAACTGCACAAAACAACTATGCTGCAATCGAAATAATCACCAGCGGCTATTCGCAGATGAACCATTTTCGCAGATGAACCATTTGCCTGGGCATAGGGCAGGATGCACTTGTCCGTTGTGTGATATGGGGAGACAGGAATTTGAGAAAAACAGGTTTTCACCTTATTTTCCAACGAGCACCGGTTTTGGGGTAAGTGTGCCTGTTAAAGGGATTGATGACTACCTTGAAACATTTAAAATAGATAGGTATGATAACCTATTCGGAGGGCATTCCTCTATAACTATTGGTGGGAAAAAGAAAAGAATTGATCACAATGATTAAACAACTTAAACTTTTTGGCAGTGGAAATGAAGATAGAAGAAATTTTTTTGTTTTGAGTAAAGAATATTCTTTCTTCTCTTTGTTTCCTCTTTTTTTGGTTAACTGTGGGTTTAAAAACATTGGAATTTATGAAGATTACCAAGAAGAGAAACCAGATATCAACACTTTTAATAACAGAATAGAACATTTTCAAAATCAAACATACGATATTGATTTAATTTATACTCGAAATAGAATACTCCTTATAGTAAGAACGGATCCATCAAACCAGAAACGATTATTAAAAGGAATACAAAAAATTGCTAAAATTGATGGATAAATTTATGTTTTCTTAACTAGAAAATGCCTCTTCAATATCGGCCACAGAATTCTAAAATAAAATTTCACGGCAACATCTCCTGGACCAATTTTCTAAACCACAGAAATTCAGATAAAAATCTAGAAAGCACATATTTGCCCAGAACCTTAACCGCCCATTTAAAAGAAGAAACTCCCTTCTTAAAAATTAATAAATTTCACGAACATGATGGCCACGGAAGTTTCTGTGAATATTCAAAAATCGGAAGAAGAGTTGTCCACTATGAACAAGAATTAGCTGAAATTGAAAAACAGATTTTAGGTGTTGATCAGCTGCCTGAAAATCATCGTTTTTCCCTAACTCCAGACAATCCTTTCTTTAGGCAATATTCCCGGCTAAGAAAAGAATTTGATGAATTTTTACGGAAGCATCATAATCATTACGAAGGCTTTGCCTACTGGTTGGAAAAATTTTTGGCCACAGAATCTGGTCTCGGAGAATTATATCAACAAAGAGAAAGAACAATTCCTTTGTTTTATCTGGAATTAACGGCTTCTTTTGAACAATTTGTCAGAGATAATTCCCTTGACTCCTTATTGGAAAAAATGGGTTTTGAATAACAACAATCATTATAAAAAGCAAATATTCTCTAAAAAACATGACTTTCATTTACGCCAATTCATTCACATATGCCCATCTGGCTGATCTTCATTTAGGCTCATGGAGGGAGCCAAAGATGAGGGAACTGTCTATAAAAGCATTCCTTCTGGCGGTAGACCAATGCATAAAAAAAGAGGTTGATTTTATCCTTTTTGCCGGAGACCTGTTCAACACTTCACTTCCCTCGTTAGACACACTAAAAATTGTAACAAAAAAATTAAAAGAGCTTAAAGACAGCAACATTCCGCTGTATGCCATCGCCGGCTCACATGATTTCTCTCCTTCAGGAAAAACGATGATTGATGTGCTGGAAAATGCCGGGCTGCTTAAAAACGTCTGCAAGGGCAGGGTTGATTCGGAAACTAAACAGCTGCACCTGGAATGGACCATTGACGCCAAAACAGGAGCTAAAATTACCGGCATTCTGGGAAGGAAAGGTCTTCTGGACAAAACCTATTACCAAAACCTTTATTTAAAGAATCTTGAACAGGAGCAGGTTGGACAGAAAGCCGAAGAAGAGAGCAAGCAGGGAGAAAAGAGCATATATAGAGAAGAGAGCAAGCAAAAACAGGGATACAGGATTTTCATGTTCCACACGGCCATTTCTGAGTTAAAGCCGAAACATCTGGAAGATCTGGAATCGCATCCGGTTTCATTCCTGCCCAAAGGGCTGAATTATTATGCTGGGGGACACATCCACCATAAGACTGAAATAAACATCCCTGAATACGGAACGATGACTTATCCAGGAGCATTATTCCCTAATAATTTTACTGAAGTTGAAAGTTACAGTTATGGAGGGTATTATATAGTTACCGTCGAAGAAAAAGAAGAAAAAGAACGAAGATCTGAACCGGAACCAGGATACGGGCAGGAAATAAAATGTGAGCAAAAAATAGAATGGATTCCCCTGCAAATAATCAGGCATGAAAAACTTATTCTGGACGGCAGCGGAAAATCATCTGAGGAAGTAACTTCAGAAATATTAAGCCGTTTTGAGAACAAAAATCTGCAGAATACAATTGTCACCATCCGTTTAAGAGGAACACTGAGCAGCGGGAGAATTTCCGACATTAACTTTAATAACATATTTAGCCAATTGTACGCACAGGGAGCATGCTTTATCATGAAAAACACTTCCCGGCTGCAGTCAAAGGAATACGAAGAAATTAAAATATCTGCCCATAACCCGGAAAACATTGAAGAAGAAATCATCAAAGAGCATCTTCAGCAACTGCTTCTGTTTGACAAAGAAACGGAGCTGCAGGTGACAAAATCCCTTCTTGCGGCATTAAACACTTCAAAAAAAGAGGGGGAAACAGTTGCTGATTTCCAGAGAAGGGTTAAAGAAGGGGTAAATAATCTGCTCAATATTTAAAAATAAACTTCCTGTCTAAAAAAAGTATCTAAAAAAAGTCCCAAAAAAAGTTAAAAGCCTAAAAAAAGTTAAAAAATAAAAAAATAATGTTAAAAAATAAAAAAATAATTATCTTCTTTCCTTAAAGTAGACATACACTCCAAATCCGACCCCTATTCCCACTATCACTACTGTCAGCAACAGCCATCCGGAGTTAGCTAAAAATTCCCTTACTTTCTTTCCTAAAGCTTCTCCCGGAGGAACTTCCCTTTCAGCAAAAACTGCCGGCTGCTCAACGGATGGAGCTGCTTCTTCCGGAACTTCTTCAGCGATTGCCTCTTCTGCAGCAGCTTCTTTCTTAGCTGCTGCTTCCGCTAAGGATAATTTCCCCAAACGGCAAATCTGTCCGGAAGGAACTTTCTTTGCTTCACTCCAGGCATTTTTGGTTCCTGAAGCAATACATTCTTTATACATCAGCTCTCCTTCACAGGAAATGGCTCCTACTGTACAAACAAGGCCTGCACCTCCGCCACCAGCTCCTGCTCCGCCTCCGTCGCCACCAGCTCCTCCACCCGATGTCCCGGAAACTCCACCGCCCCAGGCAGAAAACTCACAGGGAATTTGCCAGACACAGTAATCTGTCCCGTTTTCTATGGAGCTTGCTTCCGCCGTTCTGTCCACACATTTAGTTAAATCCTCATCATCGCAATGATACAACTTGCTGCATCCCGCCGTTCCTTTGGGAATCTTAATACGGCACTGCTGCGGGAAGAGGTTATGGATAATCTTATCCCTTGTCGTTTCCAGCATTCCCGTGTAGCCAAAGGTTGTTCCGGCCGCTGTGCTGCCTGTTCCGCTGACCAGGGAGGAATTAGTTTCATCATTAATATCCCTCGTATTGGTGTTTAATCCGGTTTTAGTCAAAGTAACATTCAGGAATTCAAAGTAAGTACTGTTATCGCTCTTGGTCAATTTAATGTTGGCTCTTCTTCCCGTAGTATAGTTTACGAATATCCCGGCATTAGCTCCGCAGACCCTGCCCTGGACATGCTCATAAGTGTTATCCTGGTCAAGGTCATAGCTGACATTCCAGTCGCTGGGCACGTCTACCTTGGCAACAAACTTACAGAAAGGCCCGCAGTCAGCCTGGGAGGGCTCCGCGGTCAGAGACGAGCATTTACTAACCCCGCATTTGCTTTCGTTGTCGCAGAAAGTTATCTTGTAATAACCAGTTGCCCCGGCAGCTAAAGGTGCGCTCAAAGTGTCGCTGTTAAGCTCTAAAAGGTGCCAGAGCCGGTAATCATCCAAGTCGCTGTTGTTGATGCCGACATCGTAAACCATCGGATAAGGCAGGGAAGGCGCACTGCAAGTAGCTAATGGCCCATAATACTCTAAACTCATGTTTGACGGCTTGTCAGTAAAGACCATGAGCACGGCTGCATCCGGATAGGTTTCTTTAATCATCCCTACTACTTTCGGCACTCTGGTATCGGTAAATCCTGCTGCTTCTACCCCATAGCTATTTTCTACGCAATAGGGATGCCCTTTGCACTGGTAATCAGCGCAGCCTGCCTGCGTCCAGCAGTCAACGTCAGCATATTCAACATAGCCTTTCGCACCACCTTCAGACATTTTTTCTGAAGCGTTGGCTTTGTACTTGAACATATCAAAGTTATCCATATCAACGTCAAATGCGCCCATCGTGGCATAACCGGCACTACTTGCCTTGTCCGAAGGGTGGGTAACATTACCGCTGGAATTGGCTGTGCTCACATAAACTCTCAAATCCACTGAAGCATTGTACAGGCTAGGGAATTTTTCCAGCTCTGCTTTTTCTAAAGCGATCATTCCTCCGCCAACTTCCTGGCAGGCTTTCTGCTTGAAGGTCGCTAAAGGTATAGGTGCTTTCTTCCAGCTGCCGCTGCTGCACTGGTAAGCATCATTCGCTTCCACTGCTTCTCCACTGGAAACGCCCCAGGTCCAGCTGCTGGCAAAGTAAAACTCAAATCCTGTAACTGAGCTGTTATCCCTTGCCTCACAATTATTGGTAGAGCTTCCATCCGTATCTAAATACCAATAAAATATTGTTGTATTCTGCCCTTTGCCGGTCAAATTGGTATTCGTTGACAGCTTGACCCCATTACACATGGAAGAATTCTGGACGTTGTTAACGGTAATGCCTAATCCAAAGGAAGGACCCATATCTTTCATGCCAAAGCTGGTGATGTCCACTTCTGCCGGCAAAGCATCCCCACTTGCATCAGTTCCCAAAGGCACCGGTGCTCCCATCTCCATCTTCTTAAAGAAGTTAACACTCATGGCCGGGTTGCACAATCCTGATATCCATTTGCAGGCGCTTTCATTCTTAGTGCCATTAGTGGCATTGTGAGCATAACCTCCGCAGGCGGCTGAGCTTACCGAAGAGCTACCGTTAAAGCATATCGGCTCGCAGGTGTTCCACTGCGACCAAGCACATAATGGGTTTGCCTGACAAGCTGCTGCACTATTATAACTGCTATTCCAGTAGCACATAAACGGCTTTTCATCACAGAAATAGGCCTGGTCATTATAAGTGCAGTGTGGCTTGGATTCACAAACTGTTTTATTGTAGCTGTATTGAGAACAACTTGTATTGAAATCCATCCCGCAGGAAGCTGTTGTTTCCGCAAACCAGGCACAACCTTGGGTTGCTTCACAATTAGTTTGGTCCCCATCATATTGCATACAATTTGAACCTATACCTCCCATTGCCCCAACTGCTCCGGTCCCTCCGAAACCAGTTCCTCCGGCCATGCCACCAAAGCCAGCTTCGCTGCCGAAACCAGCCGGATCGCAGAAGCCGCTCTTCCAGTTGCAGCCGGCCGCGGTACATTGGGCTTGGGTAGATTTGCTCCAGCAGCTTTCTGTGCTCGCAGCTCCGCCCATCATTTTCCCTTCGCACCAGGAGCCCCACTGGTCCTGCTTCCAGAGGCAATACTCGCTGTGGTTATAAGTTGTGTTAGTTCTTTGTGTACAGCTGGCTTCTGTATTAAACTGCCAGCAGGCAAATTTTCTGTGCTCGCACCAGCCGCCGCCATAGGTTTCTCCTCCTCCCCCAGTAGAATTATACCAGTTGCAGGGTTTTATACTATGGCTATCCGCAGTTCCCGCCGCTTCACATACGTCCCTTCCGGCAGTATCATGCTGGATGCAATCGTACCAACTTCCGCTATAATTCCAGTCGGGATCGCACCAGCCCATCTGTCCGCTGCCGCCAAAATTATCCTGGTAATACTGGTCAACGACCCAAGTACAATTATTTGCTCTGTCCTCTTTGGCTGAACAATCTGCCTGATTCAGATCCATACAGTTACTACTCATTGTCCAGTTTTCTTCGCAGAAGCCGCCAAAGCCGGAATGCCAGGTGCAGTTAGTGTCCAAGCCACAAGCAGTCTGGTCACCATCCTTTTTCCAGCAGTTGGAGCCGGGCATGTCACACCAGCTGCCCCAAGTTTCATTTACCCAGATACATCTAGCATCTGAGCAGGTAGCATTAGTCGTGTAGCCAAAGCAGTCCTGGCCGCCAAACCCGGCCATAAACCCTCCGCCGCAGAAAGAATCAGTAAAGCATTTGGAGTCGGCACAATCCATTTTTCCATTGTTGTCGTTATCCGTTCCATCCCAGCAAATTTCCATCTGGCTACTCCCACTAATTGGTTTGCAGATAGACCAGGTACTGTCCCAGCTACATTGAGTAGTTAGACTACTATTTCCCTTCTTTGCTCCCTTATTCGCACAATTACTTTCCTCAAAGCAAAGGTCGCATTTATCTTCGCAGGTTTTCTCTGCCTGGGGAGCGCATCTGCCTTTGGATTCATCAGTGGGATAATCTATATCCGGAACCCATTTGCAGCCGCCGCTCTTTTTGCTGTTGGTACAAAAATAAGACGGCCTTTTCTCTGCTTCAGAAGCAGTGGGATCTCCCATATAGGTGCAGGAGCCGCAGTCATCATCACAATTAGTAGCTAAACCTTTCTTGAATTCTTCCTTGACTTTACAATAACCATAACCATTGGGAGCAGTTGCATCTGCCGTAAAGCCGCAGCTCCCTAACATAGAGCTAATACAGGCATCCTTAGCCTTTTGCTGGGAAGTCCAGTTAGTCCCGTCGCTCTTGTAATTGCAGGCATGGCATTCTTTATTGCAGTTTCTTTCCTCATCAAACTTAAATTCGCACCTGCCCATCGGCAAAGCTACCGCGTTAGTGACATCATCAGAGCTGCAGTACATATCAGTGATCCATTTTCCTCCCGCTGATTTGCAGCTCTGCTCGCTGTCTAAGTAAACTATACTTTCTTTGCCAGTTTCAAAAACTTGACTCATTTTAAAAGTGCAGTGATCATCCCCTTCATCAGAAGTGCTCGCATTATCCCATTTGCAGGGCATGTACCAGGGATCTCCGGAAATTTGCTGGCAAAGAGTCTGGTCGGTGTAAGCTTCGTAATCTTCACAATAAGTAGCTCCTTCCGGTGGCTCTTCCATCTCATCCCAGCAGCGGGTAGTATATTTATTTTCTGAACAAGTTCCGCCCTGCCATTCGCAGCAGTTAGGCAGCATAGTCATTCCATTGCACATTTCAGAATTGTTGATATGGGAGCATCTTAAACCTCCGGAAGAGTTAGTGTAATTAACTACCGCTGAGTTTGCCCGGCAGGGATTTACCGGCTCTCCGCTCGCCCAATCACAGACTGTTACGTTATCACAGGCACTTTGCCCAACAAAATCATAGATATAACATCCGGGAGACCAAGCTTCAAACTCGGTAACCCAAGCTCCTGTTGGATCCTGGCAGGCGGAAGAAGTCTGGTTCCAGAAACAATAAAAAGTATCAATACAGCTTTTTTCTGCAGTCAAATCTGCACAGGTTTTAGAGCTGATGTTTTGGAAGCACCAGCCGTCTGTAGTATTATCTGCGGTATAAGTATCATTGTTCCAAACACAGCTTAGACCATAAGATCCACCATTACTTAAACAGGTATCTTCCTTTCCCCCTCTCCAGCTGTCCCAGCTCCAGCAGCCGACTTCTTCACACCAGCCCCCGGAATAAGTTTCCCATAAGCAAGACCTTCCGGAACCGGAATTGGCTACACTACAAGTAGCGGAAGTAGAATAACTCCAACAATTTTTT
>JBFMFP010000066.1:0-6843 GCA_040751885.1 Nanobdellota archaeon | reverse complement strand
GAGCCGTCGCGAGTGGCGGGTCATGAATTTAATGCAAGTTTCAAAAAGGGCCCGTAGCTCAGCTCGGATTAGAGCGCCTGCCTTGCACGCTTGTTATAATCAGCAAGCAATGAAAGCAGGAGGCCGCGCGTTCAAATCGCGCCGGGTCCATTTTCCGTAAGGAAAATATGTTCCCGTAAAAGGGTACAAAAATATGCTTCCAAGATAAAATAATTTTTGGCGGCTAAAGGTTGAGTATGATGGAGCGGCTCATGCTATGCTTTAAGCATCATGCTATGCTTTAAGCAGTATCATGAATTTCGCATGAATTTCGCGCTATCACATCATATTAATGAGCCATATGTAAAGTTAACACATCTAGGTATGCTGCTAGATGGATGACTAGGCTCGAAACGCCGATGAAGGACGTGACAAGCTACGAAATGCCCCGGCAAGCTGAATGTAAGCATTGAACCGGGGATTTCCGAATGAGACTTCTCCTAGCAAGCCTTTCAAGGCTGGGGAACGCAGGGAATTGAAGCGTCTTAGTACCTGCAGGAAAAAAAATCAAATGAGATGCCGTTAGTAAGAGCGACCGAACACGGCAATGTTCAAACTGAATCTGCTGCAGTAATGCAGTGGAAATGTAGTGTTAGGCTTCCATTAAGAGCCTTTTTTCTGATTTGAAGTTTCCTGGAACGGAGCACTGTAAAGGGTGATAGTCCCGTAAAAAAAGGAAAGAAGGTTTGAGGAAGTACCTTGAGTACTACTCCTCGGAAATGGAGTAGGAATATGGGGAGCATTAATCTCTAAAACTAAATACGTTTCGAGTCCGATAGCAAACCAGTACCGTGAGGGAAAGTTGAAAAGAACTCTTGACCGAGAGTGAAAAGTCCTGAAATCTAGCAGTTATAGTATGTTAGTGCTCTTAGGAGTTCTAACGTGCTCTTTGAATAAAGTGCCAGGGAGTATGCTGAAGTGGCAAGGATAACTCGAAAAGAGGCATCCACAGCAAAAGCAAGACTCTGCAGCTTGCGAGAGAGGAGGTATGAAAGTGCCTTGAGTCACTTCGGTATGACCTGAAACCGAGCGAACTATTCCTGGGCAAGGTGAAGCGGGGGTAAAACCTCGTGGAGGCCTGAAGAGGTTCTACGTACAAGTGTTCTTCTGACTTGGGAATAGGGGTAAAAAGCCAATCGAGCTCGGCCATAGCGGGTTCCCGCCGAAATTGACCTTAGTCAAGTCTCGGACGAGGCAGTTGAGGTTGTAGAGCAACGGATAGAGGATTTTGGCGAGGAAACTTGTCGGTTCTTTGTCCAACTCCAAATACTTTAACGCCGTAGACTTCGGGAAACAGGGAATCTTGGGGTAAACTTGATTTCCGAGAGGGGAACAACCCAAACAATGGTTAAGGTCCCTAAATGCCAGCTAAGTGATAAAGGGTAAACGGTGTCTGTGATCTTAGACAGCGAGGAGGTTGGCTTAGAAGCAGCCACCCTTTAAAAAGTGCGTAACAGCTTACTCGTTGAGGTTATGGGTCCGGAAGATTGACGGGTCTAAGTTGGCTACCGACACCATAGACTATGAATAATAGGTGTAGGCGGGCGTCCTTTAAGGGCAGAAGCGTTTTCGTAAGAGAACGTGGACCTTAAAGAAATGAATATCCTGGTGGTAGTAGGATCCTAGCAGGGTGAGAATCCCTGTCGTCGTAAGGGCAAGGGTTCCTCGGCAATGTTCGTCAGCCGAGGGTTAGTCGGTCCTAATCGAAACTCACAACAGAGTGATGAGAAAGGGAAAATGGTTAATATTCCATTACTGTTTAGTATGTGTGGCAACGCAGGCTTTGTTTCTGACGCTTTGGAATAAGTCAACATATCTTGTCGGGTATGTTAATAAGGATAAATCACAGGAGTATCATAATGATGAGAACGTGATTAAACCTTAGAATAGCAGGCCTATGGTCTGTTTGGCTGATTTCTGGAGCCCCTGAAAAGGAAACAAAGAAAAATCTGAGCAACCGTACCCAGAACCGGCACAGGTGCCCCTAGGTGAGAAGCCTAAGATGTGTGAGTGTAAACTAGTTCAGGGAATTCGGCAAATTTGTCCCGTGACTTCGGCATAAGGGATCCCTGCAATCGTATTCTTATGAGTGCGATTCCAGGGCGCAGTGACAAAGGCGGTCCGACTGTTTAACAAAAACACAACTTTCCGCGAGGCCGTAAGGCTGTGTATGGAAAGTGATATCTGCCCAGTGCCAGTACTTTAAGCTTCGGTCCAACGGAGTGAAGAGCTGGTAAACGGCGGGAGTAACTATAACTCTCTTAAGGTAAACCATTACGATTGCCTTAGAAAAATTTGGCTATTTGCTGGAAAATCTGAGTATCCCAGACTACTAAAGTTAACCTTAAATATAGGTTTAATTTTAGTAATAACGTTATGGGTGCAGATAATCAGCAGGAAAGGCTAAATGCCGAATGGATTGTAGGATTTGTTGATGGCGGGGGTTGTTTTCATATTGCAATTAGTCGCTTACCGAAAATGACTTTAGGCTGGCAAGTTCTTCCAGAGTTTAGAGTTGTTCAGCATCAGCGTGATGTTTCTTTATTACTTCGACTAAAAGATTATTTTGGGTTTGGAATAGTAGGGAAGAATCATAGTCTGAACTTTTGCGTTTTAAGCTTACCAATATTCTGCTTTTGTGAGGAAAGCGCAAAAGTCTAGATAGTGATAGGCAGGAATTCAGAGTTAGAGGGATGGAAAACCTAGAAAAGCTCATTGCTTTTTTTCAGGAACATCCTTTGCATAGTTGTAAGCAAAAAGACTTTGAAATTTTTTGTAAAATCATAAATATGATAAAAAACAAAGAACATCTAACTTCGGATGGCTTGAAAGAAATAGCTAACTTAGCTTCTTCAATGAATCGAAAAGTCCAAAGGAATTTAGAATCCTCAGAGACTATACGCCAAACACTTTAATTAGTGAAGATATAGTCCGACCTCATCAGCGATGGTGAGAGACAAACAGAAATGTTTTGTCCTTTTCTTAATAAGAAATGTAACACAAGTGAGCGTAATACCTTGTCGGTTGAATGCCGACTTGCATGAATGGTATAACGAGATCGCCACTGTCCCGAACTAGTGTCTCCCGAACACTCCTTCCTGGTGTAAAGGCCAGGGATCTCCAGTGGGAAGCGAAGACCCCGTGAAACTTTACTGTAGCCTGCCGCTGTGACACGGTTTTAGTTATATAGCGTAAGTGGGAGCTGCTTGAGGCTATGGGCGTTAGCTCATAGTTTAGGCGCCAATGTAACACCACTTTTCAGAAACTGCGTCACTTACCTCTTCGGAGGGACACCGGTTGGTGGACAGTTTGGCTGGGGTGGCACGCTGTTGAAAGGATACGAGAAACAGGTTCTTCTGCAAGACTCATGTTGCTCGCCTTGTATCAATAGCGCCCAATGGTAGACTCATCCGGTTTAGAAACATCTGACGTTAGGTAGACAGGCAAACGCTAACGTCGGAGCTAATTATCCGGAGTTGAGTGTAAGGGCAGAAGTCTGCCTGATTGAAATTCAAACATAACGAATCTCAAATGCGAAAGCATGGCCTAGCGAACCTCCATGCCTTCTTAATGAGGGCTGGAGATGACTGAAAAGTTACTCCGGGGATAACTGGGTTGTCGCGCCCGAGAGTTCATACTTTCCGTCTGTGGATTGTGAAAGCTTTGCGGACGAAGAGAGAATATATCGACGGCGCGGTTTGCTACTTCGATGTCGGCTCTTCCTATCCTGGCGGTGCAGAATATTTTGAGGTTTTTGAGGTTTTTGAGGTTTCTATACCTTAAATTCTGTTGGCTGCCAAGGGTGGGGGTGTTCACCCATTAAAAGACGTTCAGAGCTTCGGTTTCTGGCGTTTCTAAGAGAGGGATCGTGAGCTGGGTTCAGAACGCTGTGAGGCAGTTTGTTTGATATCTACTGGGGATGTTGGGTGTCTGAAAGGAAGGACCTCTTAGTACGAGAGGAACGGAGTGTCCGTGGCCACTGGTAGACCGGTTATCTGACAAGGTACGCCGGGCAGCTACGCCATAGGTGATAAGTGCTGAAAGCATCTAAGCACGAAGTGCCCCTTGAAAAGAGACACCTTAGGACACCGCAATAACAGCGGCTTGATAGAAGCGGTGTGTAAGCACGAAGGCAACGACGTGTTCAGCATGCGCTTACTAACGTCCATAAATTTGTGTTACCTTTACATATGGTTATCATTATTTTTCACAACATTATTTTTCACAAATTTTTCTCCGCAAGGAGAATTTTTCTAGGAGAATTTTTTTCTTTTTGTTTTTTTGACAGAAGTAGCGGGAGCTGTGAATTTAGCAGGAGCTATGAATTTTTAGGAGAAAGTTACAAAATAAGATTTATACAAAATAAGATTTAATTTCACTTCTTCCCTTTTTTCTCTTCAACTTTCTTAATCTCTTCCTTCTTCTTGTCCTGCGCCCCGTTCAGCCTTTCCGTATATTTGCAGCTGGGATAGCCTGAACAGCCAAGGAATTCGCCGTATATTGATCTTCTGACAACCAAGTCTTTTTTACATAACGGGCATTTCTTTTCAATCCTATGATGCTGGATGTCTTTGATCTCCTGCTTGCCTTCTGCAGAGATTTTGCTTTTACATGATGGATTGATGCAGACTTCTCTTGGCCGTTTGCCTTTATTAATAATCTGTACTCTAGGATATCCACAGGCTGCACATACTTTTTCTGAATTCTTGATCATTCCGGCAGGGGGCAGCTTAAATGTGGCTGAGCATTGCGGATAGCGGTCACAGGCAATGAATTTTCCGAATTTGCCGTAACGGATATTTAATTTGCCTTCCTTGCATTTAGGGCACGGCCCGACATAGTTCTGGATCGCCTGTGTTTCACGCAATGATTCAATTATCTCCTTGCCAATAGCTTTCTCCTTCTTGCGGAAATCTTCTAAAAGAACAATGAGAAATTTTTTGGCTCTGTCAAGAACTTTTTCCTGCTTTTCCCCGCCTTCCCTTATTTTCTCCATGTCTTCTTCAAAGTCGGCAGTTAATTTTTCATCTATTATTGTCGGGGCATACTTGCTGAGTATTTTTATTGTCTCCATGCCAAATTTAGTGACATGGATTTGTATGCCTTCAATGTAGCCCCTTTGGAATAAGCGGTCCAGGATCTCTGCTCTTGTCGCTTTTGTGCCTAAATTTCTTTTCTCCAGCTCTTTGATGATTGAGGATTGGTTATACCTGTTTGGCGGCTGGGTCTCCTTGTCTATTTTCTTGATTTCTTTTATTTTAACTATCTCCCGTTCCTTCATCTCCGGCAGGATTATGTCGTCAACTTTAACATAGGGCTTGTAAAAAGCGTGCCAGTTCTCTGTAATTGTGCGCGTTCCTTTGACTATAAAGATTTCGTTTTTGACATCCAACAAGACTTCCATTGTTTCCCTGATTGCCGGAGCAGCAAATGTAGCCAAGAATCTTTTGACAATCAAGTCATACACTTTTTGCTCCCGAAACTTAAGAACTTTAGGTACCTGCCCGGTGGGATAAATTGCCGGGTGTGCAGGGTCTGTCTTGCTGCCGTTATTTGGCTTAAGTTCTTTCTGGCCGAGCAGTTTTTTGGCCAGAAGCTCATAATGCGGCTGCTTGCTTAACTTGCTGAGAATCTCTCTAAACCCAAGCTTGGGGTCAAGCTGTTGTGAAGAAGTTCTCGGATAGGAAGTAACTCCGGCCAGATACAGCCTTTGAGCGATATCCAAAGTTTCTTTTGGAGTGATATGGAGCAGATTATACGATTCCGTCTGCAGGGAAGTTAGGTCAAACGGATGCGGTGGCGATTGCTCGCGCCTGTTTTTGCTGACCTTTTTAATGAGCGCTTCTTTTTCATGCCTAATCTTGTCAAGAACTTTTTTAACTTCTCTGGCATCAAAAAATTTGTCTTTTTCATGCCATCCTTCTATACTGTGCTGATGGTAATTGCCTAAGAGCTGCAGCTGCCAGAACGGCTCAGGCCTGAACGCAGAGATTTCTTTCTCGCGCTCAACAAGCATTTTTAATGCCGGGCCCTGAACGCGGCCAGCGGACATTACTTTAAACGAGCCGGCAGCTTTGACTGAGGCAGTTAATGCCCGCGAAAGGTTGATGCCGTAATACCAGTCCAGCTTGTGCCTCGTTTCACCGGCATTGGCCTGTCCCCAATCCAGATGATGCATTTTATGCTCGTAAGCAGCAACTAAATCAGGTTTTGTCAATGTAGAAAATTTCATCCTGTTGGCATCTTTCTTCTTGCAGGTGAAGCGGATGACATTTAACCCGATAACTTCCCCTTCCACATCATAGTCGCAGGCAATGGTGAATTCGTCGGATTTCTTAGCTAACTGGGTGATTGCATCAATGTAATCTTTGACATAGCTCAGCTCTTTAGACTGCTTATAGCTTTCTTCCCATTCAATGTCAAACACCGGATAGCTCCAGTCTTTTTTCTTTTTTTCAGCCAGACCATAAAGATGCCCGACGGCAGAAGTAACAATGATTGTTTTTTTGTTATGGGTTATTTCGTAGTATGAGCACTGCTTGATTTTCTTCTGTGTTAATTTATTATCCGCCAAAGCTGAAGCTACTTTCTGTGCTGATGATGGCTTTTCAGTGATAATCAGTTCAGTCATGTTTTTATGAAAGTTTTAAAAGCTCTTTAAAAAGGTTTGGGGGAAAGAGGCTTTGCGTGGATATTAACTGGTGTTAGCCAGCTTCTTAAAGTAAGAGAGCCTTCTCCTGTTATGAAGGATAATTCGTGCAGTAACCTGGCTCAACTTAGAAGTCACCCTTCTCTTCGTAATCA
>JBFMFP010000065.1:0-6928 GCA_040751885.1 Nanobdellota archaeon | reverse complement strand
ATATTTAAGGCGGTTCAGTAAAAATAAAAGAGGTAACTACCTAAAAGACACGAAAAATACAACAAACTTACGTCGATAAAAACAAAAAACATCCAAATCAGAATTCAGCTAATTTGTAAAGTAAGGTAAAAAGAACAGATAAAATGGCTCGGAACAAGAGTATGGTCATCATTCCCAGAACTTAAAAAACACAGAACTTAAAAAACAATTACAAATCGCACTCAAGAAAGATTTTTTACTGCCAAAAACTTACTATTATTAATCTCCTGTACTATACATAAAGAAGTATCTACATAATATTTTTCAATCATTTTTTAATATAAGCATCAAACTTCCTTTTTTTGGGTTACCCTTTCTTCCCTGCCGCATTTCCCTTCTTAATCTCTTCTTCAATCTCTTTCTTGATTTCTTCTTCGCTGAGCGGCCTTATTTCTTCTTTCCGGTAAGAATTGAGCAGCTTTTTTACCTGAGCATAAATATGAGCAGTATCACTTAATAATGTGCTGATGGAGCCGCTTTCTATGGGCCAGCTGTAAAGGAATTTGTTGACGACTCCTTTTACGAAATAGAGCCAGGGCTTCATTCCCCACCTGTGCTCGTAATCTGTAAGCGACCAGGCGTCAAAAGCCACATTTACATCCCCGCGCTGGAAGGCTTTTCTCTCCCCGCGAATTTCTTCTACTGCCTCAGTAACGTTATCTAAAGTTATCCGAATCTTGATCATCAAAGTGATGTAATGGGTAACGACTTTAAACGGTCTCAGCTCCAGAAAAAGCATCCTCCCTGCCGGCGTGACTAACTCCTCGCTTTTTTTCTCTTTTTTTGTATAGCCTTTTTCGGCAAGGGCTTTGTTAACGACTGAAAAAAGCTCATCGGCGCTGAAAATACCTCTGTAATTAATTTCTTTGTTGTTCACTACCAGGTTTCTCTCCAGATGAATATGCTCTTCTACCATTTTCTGCCTGTTATAGCAAAGCGCACAAATATTTGAGCATGAACAATGCGCTTTGCTTATTACGAACGAGCGTCTATTCGCTCAATTATTTATGCGAGTGAGTATAGCTTACCTCCCGTAGCTATACTTAAAAGCGTTAAGATAAGATTTTATCTGCTGGTGAAGGTCCTCAACATCACTTTTTATCCAACTCTCGGCTTTTCTGTAATGCTCTTTAAACGTGTATTTCTCCAAAATAATGCTTAAAAACCAATGTAAAGGCTTGTCTTTCCACTTATTTTTCCGGTCGCTGATCACATAGCCATCAAGAGTTAACTTTACTGCACCCTGATTCAGCTGCAATGGTTTGCCTTCATGCTCAACTTCAACGTTCTTAACATCATTCATGATCAGGCGGATGCACACGGCTATCTTGTAATAGTCAGTAATGCTTTTCCAAGGCTCAAGTATAATGCGCACCTGCTTGCCAGAGGGCGTAACCTGAGCCTGATTCATCTTCTCATACCAGTCCCAGCCGCGCTCAAAGAAAAACGTAGAGATAACACTAAAGAGCTCATCAGCATTAAAAATCCCTTCATAGCTTAATTTCAGATGGTCAATGATTAGATATCTTTCCGCCATATTGCCTCTTTTAGCATATTTCTTCTTTTAGCACCGATTTCCTGAATGCTCTACGAACGCTTTGATTACCCTGAAAAATAATTATTATGCTTATAAATTATTATGCTCATAAATTATTATGCTTATAAATTATTATGCTTATAAATTATTATGCTTATAAATTATTCTGTTGATTTGAAGATGCTGCAAAAGTAAGGAAAAAACAGGAGCAAGCAAGGAAAAAGCAGGGGCAAGTAAGGAAAAAACGGGAGCTGGGGCGAAGCGAACGGCCTATCTGCCCCTGCCTAAGTTGACCTTGTCTACTCCACAACCAAAATATTTAATAACCCCGGCTAAATTTATCAACGGGAGGAAAAAAGATGGTTGCTTCATTTTTAAGAAGATTATTTAAGAGATTAAAATGGGATCCCTTTGGGCAGAAGGATAACTTAAAGTTAGGGCTGTACGGCCCGCCCAACGGTGGTAAATCTACATTAGCCAACAGAATCTGCCTGGACTGGCTGGGAGAGGAAATGTCTTCTGTTTCGCACATCGCCCACGAAACAAGGGAAATTATCATTAAAGAGCAAGTTACTATTAAGAATCAACGGGGCAGGGAACTGACTTTTTCTCTTGTAGACACTCCGGGAATTGCCACAAAAATTGATTATGAAGACTTCATTAAAAAAGGCCTGAATAAAGCTGAAGCTAAGAGAAGGGCCAAAGAAGCCACAAAAGGGGTTATTGATTCAATTAAATGGCTGGACGACATGGATTTTGTTATCGTCGTCCTGGATGCAACAAAAGATCCTTATTCGCAGGTAAATATCACCATTATCGGCAACTTGCAGGCCCGAAACATACCCGTGCTCATAGCGGCAAATAAAATGGACTTAAGAAAATCCAGCATAGACGTTATTAAATCTGCCTTCCCGCAATATGAAGTTGTCGGCATTTCTGCCAAGTACGGAAAAAACATTGCAGGGTTTTATGAGCAGCTCTTCAGGATGACCATATAGGATATGCAATTAATATGCAATTAAAACAGCATCTAAAATAGGATACATCTTAAAAATCCTGTGCAAAAATACACATTTGAAAATAACATTTAAAAACTATAAAGCTTTCCCAAGAAAATGAGTTAACAAAAGAAAAGAAAGTTCAAATAGTACATGACTAAGAAAAGGAGTTAACAAAGAAAAGAAAGTTCAGATAATTAAAAGAGTTCAAATAAGGTTTAGCAAAAGAGGTTATGTTAAGATGGTTGTCTTTCAATTCGTTCCTTACTATGAGATAGAAAAACTTTCCTCAGCCAAGAGAGTCAACAAACTGCTTAAGATTGTCAAGGAAGATAAAATAGTCATTATGGAAGGGCGGCTAAGGCAGCAGGAAGAAGCGGACCTGATTGAAATTACTATGGAGGAAATTTCCCCAAAGTTTAAAGGCATTGAGCTAAGCGTCATTTATCCGGACAAGGACAAGCAAGATGCAATGCAGAAAATGAAAGGGGCCTTTGCTAATTTACTGCTTGGGGACAGACAGGGACTAACAATCATTGGCCCGGCATCTATAGTCAAGAAAATTGAAAAAAACCCTGATAAGATTGAGCTGTTTACTAAGGAAGCTGGGGCAAGATACAGGAGCAGGAAAAAGAAAAAGAAAGCTGCTGCTGATGTGTATACTATCTGAAGACGCCAAACGACGCCAAATCAAACCCGGTTAGGCCATCTAAAAAGTTAGACTGTCTAAAATTGCCTTGAAGCAGGGCCTGCTTAACATAAATCTATAAAAACAATTAATAAAAACAATTAAGCAAAATAACAATTCATGCCACACCAATGTGTTCGTTGCAGTACTGTTTATGCCGACGGAGCAGATGAAATTCTGAAAGGCTGCAGCTGCGGTGCCCGGCTCTTTTTCTACATCAAAAAGACAGACATAGAAAGGGGCAAGGAGCTGCTCACTAACCTCAGCGAGGATGACAAGAAAAACATTGAAAAGGATATAAGTGAAATTCTGCACATCAAAGACGAAGAGAAAGACAAGCCCGTGGTATTGGATTTAGAAGCAATAAGAGTTCTTGAGCCGGGGAAGTATGAGCTGGATTTAGTCCACCTCTTTAAGAAAGATCCTTTGATCATCAAGCTGGAAGAAGGAAAATATATGATTGACCTTCCGCAGGCGTTTAAGAAGAAAGGGGAAGAATTCCAGAAATAAAAGCTTACAACTTGCTTTTCTGTGCTTTATCACTGACAATTGCGCTATTACCACTTTCATCTTCAATGATGATTTTTAACGGCTCCCGGCCAACTAAAGCGCGGCTTAATTTCTTGAGCAGATTTTTGGCTTTATTCTTCAGGCGGGGATCTTCCTCCCCCTCAACAGAATCCTGAATTTGCTTTTTAACCCTTTCCAGCAGACCTTCTACATTAGTAATATAGCCATCAGCCGCCGGACCAGGCTCAATGGTGATGACATGCGGAATCTTAACCGTAGCTTCTCCGGATTTGATAATCTTAATATTCAGGTCATTTTCGGAAGTCATTTCCAGGGTATACCTACAGGGCTCTTTTTTCTCTGCCGGCTCAACGTCAGCCTTCCTGTACCCGCAGGCTGCACACTCCATGGACAAGACAAAAACCCGTCCGAAGTAAGGTATCTCTATTTCTTCCTCACGCAGAGTGAGCTTGTTTTCATTGCAGAAACTGCATTTCTGTCCGCTTAACTCAGGCATAGGCTTGTAAAGAGAATGTTGTTTAAAAATATTTTGTTTCAGGAGTAATACTTCAGTAAAGTGAAGCAAGACCATTAAGGTCAATAAGGTGAAATTGGTGGTGCTATATACGGGAAATTCAGAGCAAAATCCTAACGATAGAACAATCAATTTCCGAACAATTAACCTTCAGGGATTTTGCCAAATCCTCTGAAAGAGGTACACGAACATAGCGAGGGTATCACGACCTAATGGTGTTGCGGAACTTCAGAATACTCAAGTATTACTTTCAGGAGAAGATTTTATAAATTACGGCCAAATATCCAAACTTGCGCACCGGTCGTATAATGGCTTATTATCCCGGCCTTCCATTCGCAGGAAGATGAAAGCCGGTAATCCGGGAAACGTCAACTTAGTATTTGTCGTTCGGAAATTCGAATCCCGGCCGGTGCATCCTGCTTTTAGTCTGATGCACACCCCTCTTTTAAAGCGATTATTTCAGCAATGCCGTGACAATGCCACTTTCCATCCAACCCGTGCTTTTCTTGTTTAAGTTTAGCCTTTTGACAAAAGCTTTCACTGCAGTCCTCTCAACAGCTCCGCCGATCGCTAGTTTTGTGGGAACCTCTTTGAGATAGACGAAGTACTTTTTACCATCTAATTCTACTTCTGTATGTTTGATAATATCTTTTTGGAGTAAAACCATATTCCATTAAGTAAGTAAAGAGTTATATTAAGATAACGTTGATAAAAAAAAATCAACCAAAAGGTTTAAAAATAAAATTACTTTCGAGAAGTCATGAATTCAGAATTCCTCTTTTATTCCTTGGACAAAGGATCGGTGAAACGAAATATTATACATCTTCTTAGCTTGCGCTGGCCACAATCAACAAAGGAACTCCATCGCGGGTTATCGAGCGAATTTAATGTTAAAATTACTTATCAAGCTGTCCACAAAGCTTTAAAGCAATTACAGCAAACCGGATGTCTTCAATGGGATGGAAAGAGGTACTTTATTAACAAAGAATGGCTCAGCCATGTCAGTGAAACGGTGAACCACATTCAGCAGAATTACAGTAAGGTTAGCTATACCGATCCTCTTCTCGTTATTAAGAATAATACAATCCAAGAAAAGATTGTGGAAAATAAAACCAATGCAGCTATCCGAAAATTCATCCCTTTGTTGCAGAAAGCTTTTGTAAGACACAATATCTTCGAAAAGAGCGAAGAAGAGATATTTAAGTATCTCTCAGACGTTCAAAAAAAAGATGAAATTGTTCTCTTTGCTCAAAACGGAACCATTATGGCAGGAGTAGTGATAATAAAAGTAGAGGATGATAACCAGAAGTATAGCCGCTGGAAGCTTCATCATTTTGCCTGTCATAAAGACTTGCCCGAACAGAGCCGACTTCAGTTTTTAGCTGAAATTGAAAAGAGAATTAAGCAGCAAAGTAAAAAAGTGAAAATTGAATATAATATGGCTGAAACAGAAACTGAATATATTGCTTTGTTTGAGAAAGCCACGTTTACTAAAGAGGCTACTTTTCCAGATAGGTATAGATTAGGTGAAACAGCTTACAAATACATTAAATTTTTGGGAAGATGATGACAGATAAAGCTAATTATGAAGGATATGCACAGCACGCCAGAACGATGAGTCAGCGCGTACGCCTGCGCCGAAGTCATCCTGAGTTAACGGCCATTGACAATAAAGTTATTGATGTACTTAAAGAAAAGCTACGGCAGAAAGAAAGCATCTCGTTGCTAGATGCCGGCTGTGGAACAGGAGAGCGGTTGAAAATGATTTTGGAACCGGGAAGATTTGACCCTGCAAAAATCAAAGCAGTCGGAGTTGATTTCTGTGATCCGCTCATAGACGAAGCTCGTAAGAAAATAATTCAAGGGAAATCATTATATCAGCAAGTAAAAGTACAAGATTTGCTGAATTTACAGATAGACAAAAAATTTGATGTCATCATCTGTCTTTTTTCTGTTCTTAATAATGTCGGGAGAGAGTTCGGGAAAGTATTACAATTGCTCTCACAGGGTTTAAAAGAAGAGGGAGTGATTATTTTTGACTTTCTTCATCCTCTTGCAGCCAAACATTTATTCAAAGAAGCCCATCCAGAATTGATTAAAAAATACGGACCGCTTTCTAAAGGAGAATATTATTACAGCCGTCGTTCCGACAGCTCGTGGGGAAAGGTGTTTATTTTTTCATGGGAAGATGCAGAAAAATCAATGAAAGAAATTAATTTGACCGTTGAAAAAGTCTGTGATATTAACAACTACAAAACAGCTAAAGGAAAATTTTCCATTATTAGAGAATACTTATTGAACGAAGGCACATTTAAACCGAATCTTAATTCTCATCAAAAAACATGGGAGAATTCCATCCTGGTTATAGCCCGTAGAGAGAAAGAAGCATAGTTTCCGAAGCTCTTTAGCCTTCTGCAATTTAAGAATCAGAAGAAAATATTGTGAAGAAAGGGCAGTGATGTGTTGATAAAGATATTTTTCCAAAAATTATTTAAACTTGACTTCGCCACTTGAATGGTTTTATCTCTAACCTTTTCACCTTCTCTTTTTTGACAGTTTGGTCTTAGTTCAGTTCCTTCTTTCATGTTTCTGATTAATTTCTCCGCTTTATCTTTATCTTT
>JBFMFP010000064.1:0-7082 GCA_040751885.1 Nanobdellota archaeon | reverse complement strand
TCTCTATTGTTTTCGGACCTTAATCCTCAGTATATTGCCCTTTTGGTCGGACATTCTTGGCCTTGCCATCACTCACTTTTTGGACTGTACCTTTTTTAAACCCGGAGTGAAGCCATAATTTTACCAAACTTAACCAAAATCGGGCGAAAACTTTAAAAATAGCCCTAAAGCTTCACTTTGCATGATTATTCCAGTCCGCTGTTTTAGCTGTGGCAAGCCCGTAGGGCATCTCTGGGAAGAATATAAAGAAAGAACAGAAAAAGGAGAAAATCCCAAAAAAGTCATGGATTCCCTGGGATTAGAGAGGTACTGCTGCCGCGGATTGTTCTTAGGGCATGTTGATTTAATTGATACGGCTGGAGAGTTTAAGAGAAGCTAAAGTCTGCTTATGAAAATAAAGTCTGTTTATGAAAATAAAGCCCATTTATGAAAACAAGCTGAACAAGCCTTTAAGCCTTTTCTATCACAATAATCTTTAAAAAAGAGCTTATCCTGCATTTGTTGTAGCGAAAGGCTATGGAAGCTACGAAACATAAGGGCATGGAATATATGGGCATTTTAGACGTTTCTGCTGAAAATCTTACCCCGGGTATGAAACAGTACCGTGAAGCTAAACAGGCTCATCCGGACTGCCTGATTATGTTAAGAATGGGGGATTTCTATGAGATGTTCTATGAAGATGCAGTTACAGCCTCAAAAGAGCTGGAAATTACCCTTACTGCCCGTGGAAAGGACGAAAAAAGAGCCCCTTTAGCCGGAATACCTTATCATGCTTTAGAAACATATCTTGCCAGGCTGATTAAAAAAGGGTATAAAGTAGCTATAATAGAGCAGCTTGAAGACCCCAAGAAAGCCAAAGGGCTGGTTAAAAGAGGCTTGGTTAGGATAGTCACACCGGGAACGGTAATTGAATCGTCCATGCTTAATGAGAAAGAAAATAATTTCATTATCTCGCTAACTACTTTTAATAGAGAATTTAATCAAAGAAGAGATAATCAAAGAGGAGATAATCAAAGAAGGGACAATGAACAAAGAAGAGATAACGAAGAATACGCCCTTGCCTTTTGTGATCTTTCCACCGGAGAATTCTTTACCTCAACAGTCAGCTCAGAGCAGCTCGCCAGTGAAATCGCCTGTTTTAACCCTTCGGAGTGCATTATCCCCGAAAGCCTGAAAGTCAATGCTCAATTAGTCCGGAAAATAAGCAGTTGTGTAAGCAGTTGTGGTTGCTTTGTCAATTCCGTAAGCGATTATTTTTTCGCTGCCGAAAAGGCAAGAGAGCTGCTCTTAAGCCATTTTAATTTATCTTCGCTGGAGCCTTTTGGCTTAGAAAGCATAGGACTAGACCAGACAGAAAACAAAAGCAACATTTCTGCCTGTGGGGCCCTTCTTAGATATCTCTTAGACACGCAAAAAAATTCTTTGACGCACATCAAAAAAATCAGCCTGAGAAGCAGCCGCAAGAGAATGCTTATTGATTCCAGCACGCTCAGAAACTTAGAGCTGGTCAAAAATATCAGCGAGGGCACGAGCAGAGGAACGCTCCTTTCCGTGCTTGACAAAACAGTTACGGCCATGGGCGCAAGGCTATTAAGGAAATGGCTTAAAGAGCCTCTGCTTCTAAAAGAGGAGATTAACAGCCGCCTGGAAGCTATAGAAGCGTTAAATTCAAACATCATTATCAGGGAAGAATTGATTGCTCTGCTCCACAAAGTATACGATCTTGAGAGGCTAATCAGCAGAATCAATTACGGCAATGCTAACCCGCGTGATTTGCTTTCCATGAAAATATCCCTGCAGCAGATACCTGCGATTAAAATCAAATTAAGCTCGTTAAACAGCGATTTGTTGTCAGAAGCTGCAGACATGCATGGTCTGGAAAATATATCCTCGCTGATAAATTCAGCAATTAAAGAAGATGCTCCGGTAACTATCAGGGAAGGCAATTTCATCAAGGATAATTTCAACGAAGAGCTGGATAAGCTAAGAGATATCAGGAGCAACAGCAGGAAATACCTACAGGAGCTGGAAGAAAAGGAAAGGCAGAAAACAGGCATACAGACGCTGCATATAGGCTTCACCAGGGTTTTTGGCTATTTCATTGAAGTGACCAGAAAAAATGCTCGTTTAGTTCCGGAATATTACATCAGAAAGCAGACCACAGCCAATTCCGAGAGATACATTACAGAAGAGCTGAAACTTGAAGAAGAGAAAATACTTGGCGCGGAAGAGAAAAGCAACGAGCTTGAATATGAGCTGTTTCAACAAATGGTCAAAATCATTTCACAAAGCACTTTGGAAATACAGGAAACGGCAGGGAAGATTTCCACACTGGATGTCCTTTGCTCATTAGCCGGAACTGCCATGGAAAACAATTACTGCAGGCCTGAGTTCAGCGACAGAAAAATCATCCAAATAAGAAACGGG
This sequence comes from Nanobdellota archaeon, assembly GCA_040751885.1. Taxonomy (GTDB): domain Archaea; phylum Nanobdellota; class Nanobdellia; order Woesearchaeales; family GW2011-AR9; genus JBFMFP01. Next base: position 4,655 of record JBFMFP010000064.1, on the reverse strand, counting down.
CGCCATCCTGTGGTTGAAAAAATCGAAGAGCATTTCATTCCCAACGATATTCTTATCGACGAGAACGAGATGTTCATCATCACCGGAGCAAACATGTCAGGAAAATCTACGCTCATGAGGCAGACTGCTTTAATAGTTTTAATGGCGCAGATGGGCAGTTTTGTTCCTGCAGACCAGGCGACATTAGGCATTGTAGACAGAATATTTACCAGAGTAGGAGCCTACGACAGCTTAACTTCCAGGCAGTCAACTTTCATGGTGGAAATGCATGAAACAGCTTCAATCGTAAATAATGCCACTGAAAATAGCCTGATTATTCTTGACGAGATTGGCCGGGGAACATCAACTTTTGACGGTGTAGCCATTGCTTGGAGTGTCGCTGAATTCATCTACAACCGTATCCGGGCAAAGACATTATTCAGCACGCATTATCACGTCATGAACAAGCTCTCTGAAAAATTCTCAAAAATCAAAAATTACCATCTGGCCGCAAAAGAAGCCCAGGGAGAGATCACTTTTTTATACAAGTTAATCCCAGGCAACACAGACCAGAGTTATGGAATTCACGTCGCTAAATTAGCCGGGCTGCCTTACGAAGTCATTGCCAGAGCTAAAGAAATACAATACCTCCTGGAAAAGGACGATGAGATGATGCGCAGGATTAAAGCAAAAAAGCTGCAGGAGCAGATGAGTTTAAGCAAGTTTTGAAAAGGTTAAATCCTTTCTAAAAAGATAAAATCGATAAAATCCATGAACAAAAAAATAGAAGATTTATGGAAAACCAGCAAAGAAGTCATCAGCGACTGCTGTCTTGAAAACGGGGCGATAGTTGCTGCTAATTCCACAAAGCCCTATTTCCCGAAAGAAGCAAAGAACTATTTCTTCGTCTGGCCAAGGGATGCCTTCTACATTTGCACAGCGGCCAAACTTTTGGGGTTATCCGCCGGAGAAAAATTCTTCCGGTGGTGCATGGGAGCAGAAGACTGGGAAAAAACTGGCCTGTTTTATGAGAAATATTTTATTGACGGGAGAAAAGCGCGGCATCATTTTCAGCCCGACCAAACGGGCAGCATCCTGATAGCTTTGTACAATTACTGCAAAGATTTTAAAGAGAAAAACGAAGATAAGCAGCCATTTAGCTTAAAGCAATCATTTACTCAAAAGCAATCATTTATTTTAAAATTCAAAAGATTGATCAGCGGATGTGCAAACGGCCTGTGCAGGATATGGGACAAAGACCATTTCAGCATTGTAACAGAGGATTTATGGGAAGAAAGGCTCTGTTTTCCCGACCTGAAAGAGAATTTTACCTACTCATTGGCAATATGCTGCCGCGGGCTGCTCTCTGCCAACGAGATTATTCCGACCAAAAGATGGCTGGAAACTGCCGAAGAGATGGAAAAAACTCTGCTAAGCAGTTTTGACAATTATTTTTTTCGTTCATTCAGCAGACGTGATGAAATTAAGGAAATCCACAGAATTAATGATACCCGGGTTGATGCTTCCCTCTTAGGCCTGGTCTGGCCGGCTGAACTGGTTAAAGCAGGCGATAAACGGATGAAAAAAACAGTAAAGCTCATGGAAGAAAAATTAGTGCAAAATTATGGGGTTCACAGATACGAGCATGACGAATATGACGGGTGGATGTATGAAAAGGACACCTGCCGCAGGAAAGGGGCAGGATACTGGCCGCTTCTTAATTTCTGGATAGCTATTTATTTTGCAGAAAGCTACCTCATAGAAAAAAATGGCCAAGATAAAAAGGGAAGAAGTGAAAACGAAGAAAAAGAAAGAAGCAAAAACAAAAAAAACGCGCTAAAATATTACTACAAAGTGCTTGGCGACCTGGGTAACAAAAAATACATCCCCGAGCAGTTCTTTGACAACAACATTCAGGTTTCTGTATCTCCTTTATGCTGGTCGCAGGCGATGTTCGTGATAGCGACGGAGAAATTACAAATTCTAGAGAAGAAATAATCGAAATAATCTATATCCTCTCTATTTCTCTATTTTTGTGCAGCTTTATTTAATTTTTCTACAATTTTTTTAATGTCGCTTTCGCCCTTGCCGTGGGCCATAAGCCCTTCTTCCAGAGTTTCAAAGTGGGCTGCTGCACAGCCGAAGCAATGGATGCCTTCCTCAAAAAGAATTCTTCCTGCTTCCGGACATTTCTCAATCAACTCACTGATGTTCATTTCCTTGGTGATTTTTTCTGGAGCTCTTCTTTCTTTTGTTTCTTTAATTTCCTTTGCTGCTTTCATGTTGCTCTCTTATTTTGTTGTTAGTCCCTTATTTTATTGTCAGTTTATAAAAATTATGCAAACGAGAAAATTGAAAATAATTTTCCCTAGTTTAAAAGTATTACATACTTTATAAACAATCTAAAATCTCTTAAATTTTTCTGCCCTCTGCTTTTTTTCACAACTTCAGCAATGAGCCTAAAATCATTTTTCATATCTTCATACATCTGCGGATTCCTTCCCGAATATAAATAAGAAGCGGGATGAATTACCGGGACAACCTTAACTTCCTTTTTGTTGATAAGAGCAGAAAAAACCTTCCCTCTCAACGACTTGATTCCCGTTTTTCCCAGAATTCTTTCTGTAGCAAAATTGCCTATAGTCACGATAACTTTTGGCTGCATTATTTCTATCAGCTTGTCTAGTCTTTCCCGGCAGTTTTCAACTTCTTCCTTTGCCGGATTCCTGTTGTTTTCCGGCCGGCAGAGCAAGGTATTGGTAATAAAAATATCCTTACGGGAAAAGCCCGCCGAACTTAATAATTCGCTGAGAACTTTGCCGGACATGCCGCAAAAAGGGACGCCTTGCTTGTCTTCCTCAGCACCGGGAGCTTCACCAATGAAAAGAATTTCTGCATTTGGACTGCCGGAACCAAAGACAACCTGCGTCCTGGACTGGCATAACTTAACGCATCTACTGCATGAAGAACATTCTTTTTTTAACTCTTCAAACAACATGAAATAAACACCAAATAAAAAGAATCAAAGAAGACTATTTAAGAATTATTCTTCTCAAAACAATTATTCTTCCCGAAATTTACTCTCTCTTAACATACTCAACATAATGGCATTTCCCGCAGACAACCCTGTTGCTGTGCCTGCCCATGAACATTCCCGGTCCGCATTTAGGACAGAATTTGTTTTTTCTTTCTGCTTTTCCCGCAGAAATAATGTATAATGCGCCTAATTTTCTGCCCTCTTTCCTTGCTTTCTGAACTTTCTCTTTCCTTTCTATCTGTTTTCCAGCAGCTTTAGTAACCATTTTTATCTTTAACCATCTTTAATTTTATCTATTTTTTAGCCGGTGCGCTTTCTTCTTTCCCGCCCTTAGCTTTACCTTCCCCGGCTTTCTTTGGCTGCTTGAGAGGAGGCTCGATTTTCTTTTTTGCTTCAGCATTAACATAAGCTACAGCATTAAATTTGGCTTTCTGGTGTGAAAAAACCGTGCCTATCTTTTTTATCACGATAAGCTCGCTGCCGGCATTTAATTCCTTAGCTAAGGCTTCTGTTAACTGGGCATTGCTGGGCACAGCCCCTTCAAAATCAATCATGCCGCTTACATCTACCCTGCTCAAGAGATGATTTTCTTTTTTTGCGATTGTTATTTTCATTTTATTTTTTATTTTGCCTTTAATTGATTGTCCCTAGCCGCCTTATTGCATTCTTCCTGCCTTATTTTAATACCATCATCTTATCTTAATAGCATATTCACCTTTCACTTTAACGCCTAGTTTCTGGGCGATAGCGGAGCGGGCGGCATCAGCAATATAAAGTCTCCCCTGCCAGCTGATGGAAAAGTTGGAAGAGCCGCATACAGGACAGGTGCTCCCTTCTACAAATAACTTGCATTTCTTGCAGACTTTCTTTTTGCTCATTTTTTCTCTTCTTCTATTTTTTCTCCTCTTCTTTAGCCGCTTTCCTGCCGGCTTCTTCTTTAGGCTGCTCCATCCATTCCAGCTTGCCCAGGCCTTCCTGCCTCATCGTTAATCCAATCCTCGGGTTATTTACGTCTTTAAAGCTGATGGCAATAATCCTGGCTTTGCAACGGTCATTGATTTTTAACGTCTGCCCCGTTTTCTTTCCCTGCAACACTTTTTCCTTGCTGAAGGAAACAAAATCATCCATACTTTGGGAAATATGCACCATTCCCTCAACACCGCCCATATCCATAAAAGCTCCAAAATCGGTAATATCACGGATTTTTCCGTAAACTAACTCGTTTAGCTCGGGCTTGAAAGTCAGCAGCTCAAATTCCGTTTCATAATAGCCTGCTCCGTCTCCCGGAACGATAACCCCTTCTTTAATCTGCCCGACGTCAATAACATTAATAATAAACCCCAAGTCTTTAGAAACAAAATTTTCATAGGCAGATTTGATGTTTTTGAGCACCGCTTCCCGCTTGGTCAGGCTAAACATGTTTGGCGGCACACGGATGTAATCCTTTACTTTTATTTTGTAGAACATTCTAAGCTTATTTTGATGTTTTGTTTATAAAGGTTTCTGAGAAAGAGGCTTTGCGTGGATATTGAATCTACTTAATAGTGTTCTTCCCAGAATTTGAATTTTTCAAGAATATTCTCTACAGTTCCTAAGTACTTGATAACTCTCTGTTTTACTTTGCCGTCTTTATCTCTCT
>JBFMFP010000063.1:0-7179 GCA_040751885.1 Nanobdellota archaeon | reverse complement strand
CAAAGATAAAGATAAAGCGGAGAAATTAATCAGAAACATGAAAGAAGGAACTGAACTAAGACCAAACTGTCAAAAAAGAGAAGGTGAAAAGGTTAGAGATAAAACCATTCAAGTGGCGAAGTCAAGTATTAACTTCATGCAGTGTTCTTCTGAATTTGGATTTTGCCTCATCCATTGATATGCACCCCATTCGACTATCTTCTGCTCATGTGGGGCTTTTGAGCTGCATGGCCCATCACATTCATACTGCAAATAGGGAAGAAATGCAAAGTCGTTCTGATTCATAATATCATAATCTAAGTCAATTAAAGTGGTCTGGGCTTCAGAAGTTTCTTTGTTTTGTTTGAGCATAAACTTCATAGTTTTTGGCTTGATAAGACCAAAGCTTTTTCCGTTGTCCCTTATCTGAGAAAATGTTGATTTTGCCAGATTTTCCAACAATGCTATCTGTTCTTTGCGTTTAAGCTTCTTGTTTACTTTATTTCCTCTGCTGGTTACTTCCTTTTGTGCGTAAATGCGCTTTGATAGATTTTTCCATTCTTGCTCATAATTCAAGACCACATAAGAATTTTCTCTGCCATCATTAGTTGGCTTTCTTACTTCTACATTGACGATTTCCCAGTCATGCACATATCCATGAGGAACAGGGTACACTCTTACAAAACCAGTTTTATCAGACCAAAGACAGAGGCATCGCCCCTGTTGCCCGCCAATCTTGCTTATTTGATTTGGCGCTCCCTGTCCTAAAACTACCATGTCCTTCAGCCAAAACGATTCAGTCATAAATTTACTACCTCGTGCTTCCTACTTTTTATAACTTTGGCTACTTCTCCCCTATGGCAGAAGTCGCTATCTTCCTCAAAGCAAAGTAAAGCTATCCTTTTACTTGTGCCAAGCTCAATAATCCTGTTAATATACACTTCTTTAATAGGAAGAGTTTGCCTGTATTTTGCAAATAATTTTTCATAATCAGCTTTGGTATTGAGATTTTTTCGCTCTTCGCTTTCAATCCCTAATTCAGGGATATGCAAATAATCAATGCCAGCATCTTTTAATTTCTTCATTAACGCATCTTTGATGTAAATGAAGTTCATGCTAAACGGATTTCTTCTAATGTCAATTAAGAGTTCTATATAGTTGCTCACTAAAGCGTTGAGGAATTGATCGATATCTTTACCTTCGTAGCCTATGGTAAAGAAGCCCGGCTTAACTTTCTTTGGTTTCTGCTCTATTAATTCGCTTTTGATGGTGTAATCTGGATATTTTTGGTAAACATAATCTGTAATTTTTTTTTCATTCTGGAACGGCTTCAGCATGTTTTTTATGGCTTGGTTATGCTCTCTTTCTACCTCGTTTAAAACTGCTGTTCCTGCTTTGGTGATGGTCGTTTCTTCATCATCTATCAGTTTATTATCTCTTAGCTTTCTCAAATCATCAAAACATAAGTGCGAGAACGGCCCCTGCTTATACGCAAAGAAGTGGTAAAATGGCATTTCTTCTGATATTTTGTGTTCTTCTTTGAGCAGGAAGAGAGATTTAACTATCGCTCGGCGTGAGTAAATCTTGTTTTTGTTCAGTTCTTCAATGGTGTTTAACAACACTTTCTGGCGGTTGAAGAGTTTCATTTTATTTGTTCTTCTAATTCCTCATAAAGTTCTGTGTAATGCTCTTTACTACTAGGATATTTTGATTCTAATGGCTTTAGTATTTCTTTAATCATATCTAGATCCAGTTTGGTTTTGCATATGGCAAAAAGTGCTTTTTCAAAGCTGTCATCAAGTCCGTAATCATCTTTATTTATCAATTGGTATATTTTACGGGTAAATTCTTTCTTCTCATTAAGACTTGGTTTTGTATTCATAAAAACGTTACCCATAGTCTCAAACCAATCCTCCAGAAATATTGCCACCTCATCTTCACCATGAACATTATCCTGGCCTTTAATTATAATATTAGCACTATCTTCCATTTCCTGCAATAAACTTTTGTCCCATGATTTTTTACTTTTCTTAATTCCCTCTAAAATAATGTCTAATTGAAAAATAAGATCTTTTACCTGATTCCATTCCCAGAAATGTGAGAACAATTTCTTAATTTTGATCACAATTTCCTTTTTTTCTATTTTAATTACTGACTCTAACTCAGGATACTTTTGGATAAAGTTCTCAATAATGTTAATTAATTCTTTTTTTTCTTTCTTATTTAGCAATTGGTGTATTTTGGTCATTTTACCTCGTTTGCCGAATAATTATTTAATTTTTCAACAAGCTTAATGGAAGCCTTGCTTTGTTTCTTTAGGATGTCATAATTCTCTTTAGACACGATTGCCATCCCTTTTAGGTGAGGCGGTAGTTTAAAATTGTTGCCTTCTTTTTCTGCCATCATCTCCATTGTTATTGCCATCAATGATATCATAAACATCCCGCTCGGCGTGATACATTTACCCCCACTGATGTCTTTCTTACATTTGGGACAAGTAATAGTGTCTCGTAGAAGTATTTCTTTATCCCCTTCTGGGGTAAAAACAGCTGGTCCTATCTCAAAATATCTTGTTCTCTTGCCACATTCCAAACATTTAATTTCTAATTCCATATTTATTCAACTCTTCCTTGATTTTGTCTGCCATTTCTATTTCTTCTTTATCCTTCCAAAATTTGGCCATATCATAGAACTTAGGAAGCATTATCCCTAATGATTTTAAAGCACTTTTTTTAATACTCTCTTCAGAGGAGTTGTATACTCTAAAATATAATTGGTAAAATAATTTTCTAAACGACTCATAAAACAAATTAACCTCTTGATTGCTTGCTTTCTGCATTTCATGAATTATCGGAAGCATTATCATTATTGCATTGAGACTCTTAATCAAAATGTAACTAGCTTGCCTGATGTTTCCATCTTTATTCTTGGAACTTTCAGCGGCAATCTGGCATAACTCATAAAAATTCATTGCTTTTATACACACTTCAACGTTCGAGAGAATGATGAGAGTGTGATATTTTACCTTTTCTTTAGAATTTTTTGCAAGTTTAACCAGTAATTTAACATAATCATCACTTAAAATAGCAGAACTATTCTTGGGATTTGCTAATAGCTTCTTTTGCTCTTGCAAAAATGCAATAACTTCTTCCTCATTGCTTTTCTCATTCAGATATCTTAATAGTATCTCTTTACCATCCATTTTTGCACCAGTATTTGTAAGCATTGATGTATTGCATTGCTTTTGGGTTATCTAAAGTTATATCTTGAATCAGGACCCTCATCTTTGTTTTGTTTAATTTTATTATCCCGATTATTGAATTACCATTATCACTTAGACTTATCTTTTCTAAAACCACTTTTTCTTTCCCAATAGTACAGTTGCAGGGGGCGGGTATATTCTCATCAAGAGTGATTTCCCAACCGACTGCTACTTCGTTTTCATCTTTACAGTCCACCATAGCTTCTTCCATTACTTTTTCGTAAAATTTCTTTTCTGATGGCGTAATTTTTTGCTTCATTTTAAAAATCCTCAAATATTTCATTGCTTTTACATTTAGGGCATTCTGATGCGGTCAGAATCACTTTGTCTCCGCCACCGATAGTGCCGTAATTTTCAACCTCAAATTTTTCTTTCATTACTCTTTCTATTTCTTTTTCAATAAGCATATTTTCAGCAGGAACATTTAATTCAAAATATCTAATTGCCAATCCTTCTGCATTATGACAATTCATACAGGCAACAGGTCTAAATGTTTCCCATTCTTCTGGAAGCTTAACTTCATCTTTAGATAACTCTTTAATCTCTACTTTAGGCATGAAATTTTTGTCTTCAGATTCGATATTATTGATACACAGCCAATTCATGGTTTCGTTTCTTAGTTCTTTATCTTTGAAAGTAAACCATTTCTCTTTGATTTCTGGATGGAAGTTTAGTAATTCTTTAAAATGCCGAAATGGCTTTTTAGTGTTTAGAACAGCTTCAAATTTCTGTGCTATATCTACATCTCCGATGGAGTATACAAAAGATTGCATCATATCAAAATCATCACATGGCATTCTTTTAGGGATTGGGATAAAATTATCATTATCCAATTCTTCTAGCTTGGCTTCTGGATTATCTTCATACTCGCTAATAAAAATGATTTGGTGGTCTTTCTTGTCAATGAAATAGTGGTGTTCGACAGACGATTGCTCAAAAGCATCCTTAAGATCATCAAAAAGTATTTTAAGTTTCATTTTAATTGGCATTTTTGTTTAATCCTCAAACATTTTTAGCGGCTCACCAAAGACTTCTGCTGCGGCTCGTTCCCTCATCGTGGAGATTTTCTTATCAAAGAAAAGCAGCCTTTTCTTAATCTCGGCAGTAAGATCTTTAATTTCTTTAGGGTTTAGATCCTGCTCATCTATCTGCACATTTCCGTAATAAGGATCAGAGAAGATGGTTATATCCCCGATATCAAACTCGATAAATTTTGTATAATCATCACTAACATACCCTCTGCCAGTTACCGCCATGGCTAATTCTAATAATTGGTGTAGGATATATTCTACATTTTGGACATCGCTATTCTCAATCTGTCTAATTTTTTCTTTAATGCTCATGTTCGATAATTTACATAGGTACATTACTTTTAAGATTAATAACAAATTTTCTTCGCAGGTATTTTTTGAACAGCTAACTTTCTTTCTATTACCATGAACAATCTTGTTCCTTAATTCAAACAAGTCCTGAAGTTTTTTCTTATACCCGTTCAAAGAAATGTTGCTTAATTCCTCAATCAACTGATTTTTTGTGGGTAAATCTATTTTTTTAACGATAGTTTTGTATCCTTTAATCTTTTTAATCAAAATCTCATCATAAAATACATCCAACATACTAGCCCACATAATTACAGCAGTTTTGTAATCCTTATCAGCCATTAATTCAGAGCCTAATTGTAAATATTCGCACCATAATGGAAACCGGTATCTACTGTCTAAATAATGTACCGAGTAACTTATTGGAATCTCTTTTTGAATGTCTTTTTTGTTTCCAGACGTAATCAAATCAAAACTTCTTTTTTTGATGTTGGTAGCTAATGCAAGAATTCTCTCAAAACTTTTTTCTTTGGGATCATGGGGAACCCCTACACCAATATCTTTAATGTTTGAAAATGACTTTTGTAGTTTAACTTTTTTCTTCACACCTACAATAGCTTTTTCATCGCCTGTATAAAAGTAACTTTTCCAAAAAATAGGGATGTATTTTAATAATGGGATAACTGAGGGACTCGCAATTAAGTTGTAAATAATAGCTTGTTCTAACAGGATTTTTTGTTTACATTTAGGACAATTAAGACTATTTGCTTTAAAGTTACCACTAAAATTAATGTCACACAGAGGACATTTCCCGCCGTTACTTAACGGTGCCTTTGTATCCATTTTGAATTTCATTTTGCCTTCAAACTCGTCGCTTTGCTTAATCTTTGCTGGACTAATTCACAAACAGCCCAATATCCTTCTTTTCTTCCACCTACTCTTTTTACTAGCCCCTCATCCTTTAGCTTCTTAAGATTTTCCCGAATTTTTCTTGCAGAAATACCCACAACTTTAGCCAATTCTTCAGACGTAACTTTAGGATTTTTGCCTATTTCTTCTACAATTTTGTTCTGGTTTTCAGTCAGTTCTTTTAGGACCTCTTTTAGGACTCTTTTAGGACCTTCTTCATTCCTGCCAAAGACCACCAAAAATCCACTTTTCAATTCCTGAAACTCCACCTTTACTTTTTCTTCAGTACAGGCATCAAAAATCCTCTTCAATCCAGAACCCCAGCGCTCAATATCTTTACTCAAATACAGCGTATGGGCAATCAGCGGATTCCTCAAAATAGACCTTTCTGTTCCTTTGATGAAGTCTTTTGGTGTGTAGCCTTCAGGAAATTGTCCGGGGTTGTAAATTTCCACTCGATCTTTGAAAATGGCGATTTCATTCCCTTTTCTGTTGGTATAATCACGATGGCACAACGAGTTTACTAACACTTCTGTAATTGCCCGAAGAGGAATTTCTGGGATTTCTTCTCTTGTGCGTCCTTTCAGTTCAGCTCGCCAATTAATATGTTCTTTAATGTAAGACTCCGATTGCTGTAAGAGTTGGAAAATGTTCCCTTTAAACTGCCGGATGTCTAGAAATGTCAGCTTATCTGTTCCGGCAAAAACGGCTGCCTGAACTTCCAAATAATTTTCATCACAAAACAAGACTTCAGCAGCTTTGATCAGTTTGCCATCTTTCAACAGATTCAACTTGTTTAGCACATCTTTGATATCGGTAAACTTGAAGTTTATTCGTTTTGCCGCATTGGCTCGCTCAATAAAGTCTTTCAGCGTTTCCTCATTTACATCTTTCAGAGTTTTCTTGGAAATTTCCTCTTCCCAGGTAATCTTGTTTTTATTCAAAACGAATTTTTCCAATTCTTTTACAGACATTGGTCTATCTTCATCTGCCACACGCATGTATGCTCTACCATAGGCAAAATAAGGCGTATTGTTTCCTTTAAATTTCACTACAATGCAATATTTTCCCTCAACCGTTTCCCGCTTAACTTCAGGATAAATTTTTGGTTCTATGTGCTCAGAAATTACTCGAGAAACTTCTCTCAAACTATTTTCAGTTACTGTCTGACCAATAACTTTTCCGCTAGGAGCAATACCAAAATAAAGAATGCCTTCTTGATGCTTGTTGAGAATTGAAGCTATTGAAATAACTCCCTCTTTCAACTCTGATGTTGACTTCTTCAATTCTAACGTTTCAGATTCTTCCATTTTACCTCTTTTAACAGAAGAACAGAACGAACCTTAAAAACATTACTACTTTAACGCCCTTCCTCGACTTCCCTTAACCAAAAACCACCACCCTTGTGACGGCAGACGGGCAACCCTCCTCCTCGCTGTTCTCTTATCGGCAAACTCGCTACTGTTTCTGATAGTCGTCGAGCTTACCCTCGGCGACATCCCAGAGGGGTTCCCCTGTCGCCGCTGCGTCACAGGTGGTGAACGAAACGAAAAACTACACTAACGCTACGGTGCCAATCTCTCTGGACTGACCCCCAGATTTGATACACAAAGAATGCGAAATATTTTATAAGTTGTTTATAAATAAAATATACGTGAGGTGTATCAAAATGAGAAAAGTAAGAACATATTCAAGGGATTTTAAGCTTTC
>JBFMFP010000062.1:3642-7258 GCA_040751885.1 Nanobdellota archaeon | reverse complement strand
TTACCTTATTTCACTTTCTTGACTTTAATGGTCTTGCTTCACTACTGAAGTATTACGGGGAAACCTGAACTTTTGCGTTTTAAGCTTACCAATATTCTGCTTTTGTGAGGAAAGCGCAAAAGTCTAGTATTTATTTTTGTTTAAAACTACTAAATCTCCTTACACACTTGCTTGCTTTTAATGACAAATGCAGCCAAAAACCAAAACCCTTTCTTCAAATTAAGCAGAATAATTTATAAACATAAAACCTTTCTTTTTGCCTGTTTATGTATATTGGAAAAAAGGGTGAGTTAGCGACTTTAGTAGTTTTAGGTATATCTGTAATAGCTGTAAGCATATTTCTGGGTTGGAAAGCTGTAAAATGAAAGAACAAGAAAATCAACAGATTTTCGGTTCCGGAAATGCCGGGCATTTCTCGGAATCTGAAACGTTGGAGCTGAAGAAGTCAACAGCGGAACTGAAGAGACCGGAAAGAAAAGAAAAAAAGATGCTGGCATTGATTATTTGCATATCCCCGAATTAGGGATATTAGAAGATGGCTGGGAATATGAAGATGAATAAAAAAGAAATGGAGTTTATTATAAAAAATGGAGAAGGAATTACAACCGAGTTCAAAGAGTTTTTTGACCCTAAAAATTTGGCTAAGGAGTTAGTAGCTTTTGCTAATTCTGAAGGCGGCAGAATTTTTTTAGGTGTATCTGACTCTGGTAAAATCAAAGGAATTAAAGCAACTAATAAGTTAAGGTCGGAAATACAGGACATTGCTCGAAATTGCGATCCGCCAATAAGTATTTCTATTGAAGAGGAAGACGGTTTTCTGATTATAACTGTTGATGAAGGAATAAACAAACCTTATAGGTGCTCTGGAGGATTCTTTTTGAGACAGGGAGCTAATTCCCAAAAGCTATCCACAGAAGAGATCAGAGAATTTTTTAATAAAGAGAGAAAAATCTTGTTTGATGAGGCGGTTAATGCTGAGTTTAGCTTTCAAAATGGTTTTGAACAGGGAAAATTTGATACTTTTCTAAGACTGGCAAAAATAAGCAAAGTTATTCCAGAAAGGGACATTCTAAGAAATATCGGTGTGCTTATAGATAGTGGCCAGTTCAAGAATGCCGGAGTTTTATTTTTCTGTAAGAACATAAGTGAGTTTATTCCTCAGGCTGTTGTTACCTGTGTTCTGTACAAAGGAAATGATAAAACCTACATTATTGACAAAAAGGACTTTGAGGGGGATATTCTTTCCAATTACGAGAATTCAATGAAATTCCTGCAGACTCATCTTAAAATAATTTATCGGATGGAGGGTGCTGGACCGAGAAAGGAAATTCTAGAAGTTCCTGAAGAAGCTTTGAAAGAATGCCTGCTTAATGCTTTGGCGCACAGGGATTATATGGAAAAAGGAGCGAGAGTTCAGGTGGATGTGTTTGATGATAGGGTGGAGATCAGCAATCCGGGTGGATTAATTATCAAAGAAGAGGAATTTGGGAAAAGAAGCCTGTCGAGAAATCCGTTAATTTTTAGCCTGATGCAGAAAGCAGATTTGGTTGAGCAGGTTGGAAGCGGGATAAATCGAATCAAAAAGGCCGTTAAGGAAGCAGGGCTTAAAGCACCTCTTTTTGAGTTTGGTAAATTCTTTGCCGTAACTTTGTTTAGGCCAGGTAATGCCGAGATTGATAGGATAATTGGGAGATATACCCCCCAGAAAACCCCCCAGAAAACCCCCCAGAAAACCCCCCAGAAACCGACTAAGCTTGAAGAGGAAATGTTAGAAATTATCTCTAAAAACCCGCATATTACTCGTGACGAAATCGCTGTCAAACTCAAATTAAGTCCGGAAACAGTTAAAGAGTATCTTGCCAAATTGAAAGAAAAAGGTTTACTGAAAAGAATCGGCCCCGATAAAGGCGGCTATTGGGAGGTAAAAAAATGAAATCAGAAGGAATATGCAGTTTTTGTAAAAAAGTGTTTTCAGGGAGCGTTATGGGCAGGCATTTGTTAAGTTGTGCTGAAAGAAAAAAACAAAATGAAAAGAGCAGCGGAGATGGAAAAGTCTATTTGTTTCATGCCCGCTGCGACCCTTTCTGGCTTTATTTTGAAGCTAACGCAGACTCTACTCTTAAAGATATAGATTTTTTTTTGCGGGACATTTGGCTGGAATGCTGCGGGCATATGAGCATGTTCACTATCAATGGGGTTAATTATTCGAGCAGTCCGCAAAGTGAATATGAAGACAAGAGTATGAATGTGCGGTTAAGCAAAGTGCTGCCGGTAGGAACGCCATTTATCCATGAATACGATTTTGGCACGACAACTACTTTAGGTATGAGAACAGTTTCAGAACGAAATGGCAAGATTAAAGAGATTAAAGTAATTGCCAGAAACAATCTTCCTGACTTCAAATGCAAATGCGGTGGTTCTGCAAAGAAAATCTGTTCGCAGTGCGTATTTGATGGTGAAGGGTTCTTGTGCGAAAAGTGTGCCAAAGGACACGAATGCGGGGAAGAGATGCTGCTGCCCTATGTTAATTCGCCAAGAACAGGAATGTGCGGGTATGAAGGTTGATGTGGAGAAAAACAACATGAATGAAGAACGGAAGCGCTTTTCAACAGGGCATTATACCGGGAATAAATGGGGCGGGAAGTATTTGAGAGCGCCGGATATATTTTATATAGAAGTAAAATATGCTGATGAAACTGTCTGGCTGACTCAAAAGATGATGGCAAAACTGTTTCAAGTCTCCATACCCACTGTAAATGAGCATCTTAGGAATATTTACTTTACCAAGGAATTAGATGAAAAATCAACTATTCGGAAATTCCTAATAGTTCAAACTGAGGCAAATAGACAAGTGCAAAGAGAGATGAAAAATTAAAAATAAAATTTTTCAGCCGCAAGAAATAAGAAGAAATATCTTATTTCTGCGCAGAAAACAAGTAGTTTCTTGTTTTCTTGCGTAAATAAAGCTTTTCATACTTTATTTACGATGAAAAAAGAGGATATCTAAAATAAATGATCGGTAAAAAAGGGGAGTTAGCAACACTTGTAGTTATTGGAGTGCTTATATTAGCTGGCGGTTTGTTTGTGTTGAAGAATATAGGTAATGGAATAACTGGTGCTGCGGTTATTGAAATACAGGCAGCAGGTATCCCTGAAGTAACCATTAATCTTCCTGTAAACAATTCTAATTTTTCTACCCAGTTGCAGGATTTAAACGTAACTGTTGTAGAACCTGGTGGGAATACCACTAACAGAGTAACATTTAATATTACCAATGGTAGTAACCCGTCTTTTAACATTTCAGCCAGTAATACCGGTTTTATTGATGACAATTATTGGAATTACAGTAATTTTAACATGTCTTATGTTGCTGAAGGAGAACACTTAATTATTGTTTATGCTACTAATACTCAAGGAGATTTAAACGATACTGAGAATATCACTATACATATTGATAGGACTGCACCGGTAGTGTATATAGTTACGGCTAATAATACGAATACGACAAATACCGTCCCTTCGGTTTTATTTAATTTTACAGAAAATTTATTTCAGACAGCGGTTTGTACTTTTTATGCTAATAACGAATACGAAATGAATAATGTTTCAACACGAA
>JBFMFP010000062.1:0-3542 GCA_040751885.1 Nanobdellota archaeon | reverse complement strand
TACAGCCAGCAAATATGCTACTTTATGGAATCTTTCCAACTTTGACGTTACCAGCCTTGCTGAAGGCACAAGAACAGTTACTGTCTTTGCTAATGATACTGTCGGAAATATGAACGATACTGTGAGTTTAAGAATCAATGTAGACAGAACCGGTCCAAATTTTACCAGTGCAGTTAATTCTTCAGAAACATTTAAGGTGAGTTCACAGTTTAAAGCGAATTTAACAATAGAAGATAACATAACCGGCTTAAGTTATTATATATTTAGCTCTAACACTACAGGCCCAGCAGTTGCTCCTATTTGGATGAATGATTCCGCTACTTCTTTATCTGGTTTGCAGTATAACGCTTCAACTACAAAGGTTATAGTCGGAGCTAGAGATATGAATGTATGTTGGTATTACTGGGCTAACGATACTTTAGGAAATTCAGCGGAATCTGCTAAATATTGTTTCACTATTCAAAATACTCCCCCTGTAGTATATGCTAATATCTCTAACGTGACTATGATTGTAAGCACAACTTCTACAATAGAATTATCCTCTTATTTTTCGGACTATGATGCAGATAACTTAAGTTACATTGCTAACATAAGCACAAGTCCGTTTGGAACTACTATAACTATTGATAATTCTAGTGATAGACTTACAATATCTGCCGGTTCTTCGTCAGACAGTGTTAACATTTATATCAACGCTACAGATGGTACTGATATGGTACGGGGCAATAATTTTACGATAATTATTGTGGGTGCCCCTCCGGGCGAAGGCGGTGGCGTGGGCGCTGCAACCGCTGCTACAACCGGAGCCGCAGCTACAGCTGCTGCAGCACCAACAACTGCTCCGGCAGCACCTGCAGCCGTAACAGCTGCACCTACAACAGGTGCAGTGGCAACTGCAGCAGAAGCAGCTGCATCCTTAGCTACTTCATTTACAACCACAACTGCTGTTACTGCAGCTCCAACAACTGCAGCTGCGGCCGGTGAGACTGCTGCCGTAGCGACAGCCGCAGCAGCCGGTGGTTACACCTACAACCAGCCTCTTACTAGTACAGCCACAGTTGATGCTTCTTTTACGAATACAGGCAATAAAGTGATAGTGATTACTTCCGAAATTAAAGAAGCTGCAGTTTTTGACCAGGAAACTGTAACCAGGATCAGCAGCAAAGTTAAAGAAGAAGAATTGTCAAAATTAGGCAAAACTGCAGCTGAACTAACTGCAGAAGAGCAGGAACAATTAGAAAGAAAGGCACAGGAAAGAGCAGCCTTACTGGAATTGATGGAGAAAGAAAATGTGCAATATTTCCCGGGGATGTCTTCAAGTATTTTCGGCACGGAAACTGTAGCTGACACTATAACTGCAAAAAGTGTCAGCGGAGTTCAATATTCCGGCAAGCCCATTTTTGGCCAATTGCTTGCAGATAAAATAGAAACAGCGGATAAGGAAATAACTATCAATCCGGGAGAGGAAGTAAAAACATCCCTCGTTGTTGGGAAAGGCATTTCCGCTGAAAAGAAAGCAGTAAGCATCGCTTTCCTGGCCCCTTCCGGGGATGAAGTTCTGGTTAGAGAAGTGGAAATACCTCCTTCTAATATCGGTGCAGTTGCTGATGTTAATCAAGAAGAAAAAGCGATTGATTTGTATTTAGTTATTCCCTCCAGTGAAAGTCCTGCTCCCAGCGGAAAGCCGGAAAACTATTATCTTGAGTTCAGCCTGGTAAAGTCTGGAGAAATAGAAAAGTTAAAAATGCCGTTAAGATTTTCTTTAAGTCCGCTCTACGGCTTGCTGAAGAAAGAGAAAACAGAGTATAACGAATTATTTGGTCCGTTTAAGGTCAAAAGCGGAGAAGGATTTGTCTTTGGCCAGCAGCTGAAATATGACCAGCAGAAATATTCTGGTGATTATATGGTAAGAAATAAGGTTTATCACGATGAACAGCTTGTAGCAGTAAATGAAGAAGTAAAGAGTTTGGGGTGAAGGAATATTACGCTGCTTGTTGGATTATCGGAAGGTCAACAAAGCCGAAATACTTTATTTTGGGCTTATAATTTTTTCTGCACAATATTTATAAAATACGCTGCATTTTTGTCATTGATGAGTGGCTTAATTAATAAATTATCAGTACCTTTGTTTGGTTTGGCAGCTGTTGTTGGTAGTGGATGTTATGATGAGGTATTTCCTACACCCGAAAGAACCGAGCCGATGGTTATTACCGAACCGGGAACGTATAAAGTAATTCCAGGGGATGTGTTTAAAGGGCCGTTGGGAGTGGATTTAAGGGTTGAGGAGGTAAGATCTACAGATGAACATAGCGAAGGTTCAATTTTGGGAAGCTACATTGATTTTAAAGGAAACGCTAATTTTAATGAAGATTTTTCTAAGGGGAAAAGGCAAATTGCTTTTTTTCGTATAAGGATTTTGGCTGGAGAAGAACAAGGAACACTAAAGCTCACCGACAAAGCTGACGATTTATACAAAAATTGTATACGCTTGAATGAACTTTCAGGACTTGAAGAAGAATGTAGCATTGTTTCTCCAACCGAAGCACTAGGTGGGGAAGTTCTGGTAGAATCGCCCAATGGTTACTTTGGAAAAATTAATACTGTGGAGTTACCAGAATTAGCGATTAAATTTCCTGAAACAGCAGGCAATTTACCTTTATTAGCAACCTGTGCAGCAATGGATTTGGATACTTCTATTAGATATACCGGCGATTTCTTAGGATTGCCCCCACTACTAAGGGGAGCAGCATCTATTAAATCCATAACAGAAAATCCTCCCTCCCCTGCAACATCCTTCTGGAATGTTGTGATTCATTATTTCAAGAAAGAAGACGTTAAAGGAATAAATACAGAAATCAAAGTATGTGAACAGGAAATTAGTGAAGGGATGTTTGCAAGAGGAGATCATGAAATAACCCATCTGTTTACCAGAAAAATTAGCGGGATGTTTCCCAAGATGTTTGAAGAAGGGTTGGCAAATTATGTTGCTCGTAAATTAAATAATTCAACGATCCCTTGGAATGAAGAAGGAGGTTTATGTTTTGAAGAAGGATTTAATACCTCTGGAGGAGAAATTGTTCCTTATAAGAAGTACAATCAAAAGCCGCTTGATGCTTCTAGTGTATATTCCGGCGAATGTTTTTGGTCAAAGTTAGTTTCAGAATACGGCTCTGGAATTATTAAAGGAGTTGTTGGTGAGTTGTTTAGGATATTAGATTTGGATTCTCCAAAACCTAAAGGTGTAGAAGATCAAGAAATAATTTTCCAACAAGCTCTCCTCTCCTCCGGCGTCAACCTCAACGACTACCAGCAATGGGGCCTCGGCGAATAGTTTTCTTTCAGGCAGCTCTTTTAAATTAAAATTGTATTCACTTGCTGAATGTTTAATGGAAGATATAGATAAGCTAGCCTTCAGAAGCGTAATACTTTACCTTTCTGAAGCGACGATTTGATGCATAAACAGAAGTGGGTTCTGCTTCTGTAGTTTTGCCGTTTCTACAACAGAAAGCAGAACTTCCAATATCTCCGCTCCCCTATCACTT
>JBFMFP010000061.1:0-7311 GCA_040751885.1 Nanobdellota archaeon | reverse complement strand
GGACAAGAAAAGAACAGGGTGGAGGTTTGCTCAAAAAAGAGAAGAAAGAATTGATACCGCTTATGGGCTCACAACTTTGTGGCATAACTTATTTTGGGTAGGAGCGTAGATTTACTGTCCCACAGCCACAATATTAATAAACATTTATATACTACCAGATATAATTCTAATGACAACCCCTTTCTCTGAACCCCCTAATGTTAAACCGATGCCCACTAAGCTATTGGGGTGCTCTTAAACGAAAAGATTTAAATAAGATTTCTTTCATCCAAAAAAAATATACAAGAAAATAAAAAAATATATATAAAGCATAAAAGCAATTTTTAAATTTTAAAAAGACTCAATAAATTTTAAAATGACTCAAGCAGCAATAGACAAATTGATGGAGAGAAGTGGAGAGGAAGGAAATGAAATGCCTCCACTCAAACCTCACGAAGCAAGACTCATCCCTTTTCCAACACCGCCTTTACAAGAACTTACCAGAAGATATGGCGGGAAAGTAACCTCCCAAAACAATAATGGCTGCTTTGACAGTTATAAGCATTTTTCTTTATACTTTACTGATTTAAAAGGGAAACACTCTGCGGAAGATATACAAGCAACTGTAGAGGAACTTTTCGGCATTAGAAATCGGGCGATGAGAACATATGGCTGCAGAGTAGGAACCGTAGGTCTCACATACGATTTTGAGCACTCCGAAAAAAGCGGAAGAGAAAAAACAAGATATCGCCTCTGTCTTGACAATGCTTGCGAGTGAGATGCTTGAACATGTGCCGGATGCTTATCGCCGCAGGAGAAATTGACGTTAACACCATTCTGCAAGGGGCAATCCTGATGGCTAAAGACAAGAATAACCTTCACGAGTTGAATAAAGAAAAAGGGCTAGGCAGCTGGACGCACGGGGACGGCTGGGGAATTGCCTATCTGGATGAAAAAGACAGATGGCAGCTTAAAAAATCCACAAAAGCCATTTACAATGATCCTGCGGCTAAAGAGCTGAAAAACATGAACACAAACATTCTCACTCTGCACATGAGAAAAGCCTCTGTAGGTAGAATCTCCTATGAAAACACGCACCCTTTTACAGCATTTGAAAAAAATCTGGGCACGGTCATCTTCTGCCACAATGGCTCCATCAAAGAAGAAATTTCATTTGACCCGGAATATAAACCTGCAGGTGAAACGGACTCGGAAAAGCTGTTTTATTCCCTCCTTACCGATTTTAAAAAAATGAGTAAAACTGCGCAAAAGAATGCCATGGAAAAAGCTATCCAAAAAAATTTAAAGACCTACAAAAAGCTCAGCGGAACAAACATTATTCTTTCTACAAAGGAAAAAACAATCGTGGCCGTCGGAAAGAACAAATTTCCCCTGTATTTTAAGATGTGGCTGGGAGCAGGCGAAGAAAAAACCAGCAGCGGAAAAACAGACAGTAAATCGGTTATCATCAGCTCTGAAAAAATGAAAAACTTGCCCAATTTCAGCTGGAAACTTCTTCAGCGGGGAGATATTGTCAGCCTGACGCATAAAACGCTGGGGATATCATTCTTTAAGGATTAGTTAAATTCCGCAAAAACAAAAAGGAAAAAAACTAAAAAAGCAAAAAAAAGCAGAAATAATTAAAAACAGCAGCTAAATACCCGTTTGATGAAAATGACAATTAAACTGTATACAACTGCTACCTGTCCCTGGTGCATAAAAGCCAAGGAATGGCTGAAAAAGAAAAAGTACCATTTTGAAGAATTTAATGTCGCTGAAAAAGACGAGTATATGGATGAAGTCTTGGAAAAAAGTGGACAACTGAGCTTACCTGTTTTTGACATTAATGGCCGGATCATTGTCGGTTTTTACGAAGATAAGATTGAAGAAACTGTTAAGAATGTGAAAGAAAAAAAATCTTGATTAGTCAAATCAAACGTCAAACAAACGTCAAATCAAACATTAAAATTTACAATTCCCGCAATACTTCTTCCACATCCCTTCCGGCAAAAAGAATATCATGCAGCCCTGAGATTAAAGGAATGTCTGTACCCAGCTTTTCATTCAGCTGTATAACGCTTTTAACTGCAGCAACACCTTCTGCAACCATGCTCATCTCAGCGATAACTTCATCCAATTTTCTTCCTTTACCAACCTGCTCACCAACATACCTGTTGCGTGAATGCTTGCTCGTGCAGGTAACAATAACATCGCCTATGCCGGCCAGCCCGTAAAAAGTACTTTCCTTTGCACCCAGCTTTAAGCCGATGGCTCTGATTTCTTCCAGGCCTTTGGTCATCACAAAAGCCTTTGCGTTATCTCCCAAACCTTTTCCATCAAGCACGCCAACAAAAACCGCAAGAATGTTCTTCAGCACTGCGCTTACCTGCATACCTATAACATCTTCGTTAAGCTCTACTTTCAGTGTTGGCGATTCTACCGCTTCTTTGATTTTTTTTCTTTCACTGCAATCTTTCCCGCCTAAAACAATTCCGCTGAACATTCCCTTGCAGACTTCCTCAGCATGGGTCGGACCATACAAACAATAAACATTCCCTGTAATTTTTTCCCTGACAACTTCGCTTAACAGCCTTGAGCCATCAGCAAAACCCTTTGAGCAGATGACTACCGGCTGGGCTAACATCAGCTTACCAGCTTTTTCCATTGTCGCTCCTGCATGCGTTGAAGGCACAACCAAAAAAATGAGCTTGCTTCCTTTTATCGCCTCTTCCATCTTTGGAGAAACAAAAATATTTTTCGGCAATTTTGCTCCGGGCAGCATAGGACAAAATCTTGTTTTCTGCATCTCTTCGGCCTGCTTGACGACAAATTCCCAAACTTTTACATTATTGCCCTTCTTTGCCAAATGTACGGCTAAAGCCGTTCCCCAGCTTCCTCCTCCAAGAATCGTGATTTCCATACCTGCAACAAATGACAACTACTATAAATTAATTGCGGATTTTGCGAGGCGAACGGCCAAGGTTGCTGTTAGGCAACTTGGGAACAAAGTGACCATAGCGGCGTTTTTTGAGCGTTGGATTATGCAGGAAGGCAGCAAAAGAAGAACTACTTCAAAATTGTCATCGTCCCTTTTTCATTCAGCTCATAATCATAGAACAATTCCACAAACAATGCTGTTTGATAGGAGCTTTCGCTTTGGATGATCTGGCTGCAGAGCAGCTGCGCCTCTTTCTCTGTGCCAAAGGTAAACACTTTAGGATCATTTCCTCTAAATTCACAGGTTATCGGCTTGCCACCCAATGTAGCCCTGCCTAAAGTAACTTTCTTAACAGTTCCCTTGCCTTTGTTAACAATAGTCATCCTTAATGACGCTTCCCCGGAGGCAAGTTTTAATTCGCTTACTGCCAAAGGCGCACCCTGTCCGCTAAAAAACAATTCCGGCTTCACTTCACACCCGCCCTGATACACTTCTCCGTACAGTTCCGGGCTGATACAGATCGTAGGAGTAAATTCAATCTTAGAATTGTAGCTGACGTAAATGCGGTAATTCTGCTGCTCCTGCTCTGCTCCCGGCAGTATCTCTTTAATCAGGCCATTAAACTTAATTATTTCCTTCCCGCCGTCACTGTTAAAAACACTTTTTCCCTCCAGCAAATCCACGCTTTCTTCATTTGAAAAAAGGTCTATATATCTTTCATCAAGACCAAGCAGGGACACTTTTACATTGGAGATATCATAAGCCATATTGTTCTGCAGCACTGCCGCGATGTCAAAGGGCCTGTTTTGGTATTCTTCTTTTTCTTTGGGAAGGGTAATTGCAATTTCCGGAGTTCCAACCTTAAAATTAACAGTTGTGCTTTTTTCCGTGCCGCTGCCGCAGGAAACTAAAAGAGTTGAAACTATTAATGATATTAATATCATTACCGGCATTGTATAATTTAATTTTATAATTCTCATTAAACAATTCATGACGAAGTTTCGCCTGCTTTGATGTTTAGCATCTCTTTTTTAATTATATAATCATAACTTAAATACCCTGCAAAAGTCTGAACATTATAATCTTTTACAGCTTTCATCCCTGCAGGCAACTCTAAGAAACAGCCGGTTAAAACGCTGCTCTTGCCTTTAACAACACTTACTTCCCCGCCCTGCAGGCAGTTGGCATCCCCGCTTTTGACTTTAAACCCCGCTTCCTGAAGATCAAAAATATAGTTATTTATTCTCACTATTTCTCCCCTCCCCGTGTTCTCTATGGAAGAAGAGAAAGAAACAATTTCATTTACAGGAATAACCGGATCTTTTTCAGTCACTCCAAAAGCATAATTAATCCTGGCAAACTCTTGCGGCGCCTGGGATACTATAGCCTTAGTGTTTGGAAATTTGTCTGCTTTGATTTCTTCAATTTTCTTTTTCATCAATTCATCATCCATCACGCCTAAGAAGGCCCTAGTAAGATAAGAAGGTGTGGTTAAGCCTGAGAGTTCAGCCGTAAGTAAAAAATCATAAGCTCCCTGCAGCTCTGTAGAAGGAATGCATTTAATCGGAATGGATTCTTCCGTTTTGGAAACGGTAAATTGACTCTTCTCCTCGCCTTTAACCAAAATATTCCCGCTAACATTTCCGCTGACATTACTTTCACCCCCCATTGCACCTTTCTTTTTAAAAATGCAGTTTACTGCCACAGCAATCTCCTGCCTGCGCGGGTTTTTCAATTCCAAAGTTGCCGGATAGACCGCTTTCTTATTGGCCGTGCTTTTTGGGAAATAAGTTTCATCAATTTTTATTTCTGCAGAAGTAACTTGCTTAACCACATCGCTTACTGCTCCTTCTACTATCTTTCTGCCTTCAGCCTGAGCTTTCTCCTGCTCTTTAATACACTCAGCTAAACTCAATGCTCCTTGTTTGACCCGTTCGTCTTCCTTGCATTTATACTTAAACTGAGAATCCTTTTGTCTGCGCTCTACGCAGGCTTTAAGATTTGTGGGCTCGGTAAATGAGCATATTGCATTGGAAAAAGCGATATTTTCAGTTTTAGGCAGCTGTGCCCTTACTTCTTCTTTAGCTTTCAGCAATTCTTCCGGCCCCGGTAAGGAAGACTTGTAAGTTGCATAGGCATCGGGCATAATACCAAAAATCAATAAAGGAACTATCCATAATATCATAAGAACTTTAGCTGCAGTGACTATAAAATTGATAAAACTATTTTCACCAGAACCGGTCTTGGCGTAAAACAAACCCAAATAAGCCCACCAAGGCGTGAATGTAAGCAAAGTTAACGTCATCATATCTGCTGAAAAGCCGAATTCACGAAGATAATACTGAACAATCCCTAAATCCAGAAGAAAAACAGCTATCGGAATTAAGCCAAAAAGTTCACCTTTCGCCCCTTCAGCAAATTTCTCTCCTGCCGATTCTTCTTTTTTTCCAGAAACTAGCTTGACAATTCCATGAATTACCACTGCCAATACAACCATCCAGGCCATATTCACGAGAATTACTGTAAAATCTATTGGCCCACCAAGAAGAATGTACCATAACAAAAAAACAATAGTTAAAATGGCGCCCTTTCCTTTAAAAATGGAAAAAGCTGAAAAAAGCAGGAACGCAATTCCAAAGCCGATAGAAACATAATCATTGTGAAAAAATTCAACTATGAAGAAAATAGTTAATCCTGCAATGAGCAGCCAGAATCCCGGATTGCCAGTTGATGTCTCACTATCGCCAGCCATTTATCTCCTCTTTTTAGACTAATTATAAACTTATTATAAAACAAAACTTTCTGCATATAAAAAGCTTACTGAGATTAGCTGGTTGCAGGAGTATTGAAATTAAATTTATAACAGTATAAAACGTATAAAGAGTAAAAGAAACTATAAAAAATAGCAAGAAAATAAGCAAATTAAACCTAACTTAAATTTAACTAACCAAGTCAACACTTACTTCCCTGATATCTAAAGTCTTCAGCGGCTTTATTTTCAGCGCATTTGTGCCCTGCACCACATCTTCGCTTAAATCCTGGGTATAAGTAGCTTCTTTGGTGTCAAAATGGCTTAACAGGCCGTTGAAAGTTATGTCTCCGAATTTTCTCATGACTACATCAACAAATTCTATGGTCAGGCGGACCCTCTTTTTTTCATCCTGCACATCCTTGTATTCATCATAAGAGAGCTCAAAATAATAAGCCGGGAATTCCACTTCCTTCAGCTCCGATTTGACAACAATATGGGAAAGGAGGTAGGAGCCCTTTTCAGTATAAAAAATAATCTGGTTTTCACCCTGATTTGTCTTTTCTGGAGCTATCTCAATGGAAGTCAACCCCAGCTCACAGTCCGGAACTGCTGAATAAATGTTTGCTCCGTTAAGAGTCACAGCCAATTTGCCCACAGCTTCTATATTGCAGCCGGGCTGGAATTCCAGAACAGCTTTCTCCATATTTTTCTTTTCAGTTTCAGAGACGATAAACATATTCTTGGAATACTGGGCATCCAGGTTGGTAACATCAGCAACAACTTTGATTTTTTCCAAGGAAACGTCGTTAGTCGCCCAGAAAGCCACCCCCGGAGAAGATACCGCAAAGAGCAGGACATTCTTTTCTTTAAGAAGATTTTTTGGAACAGGCACGGTCAGGCTTCCGGCTTTAACTTCAGCATTATAAATTTCTTCTTCATTCAGCTTGATGATCAGGTTGCCATTGCCGCCAATAACATTCATATTCAGAAGGACATTCTCGGTATGCTTCAAATCCGCGACTTCAAAAGACAGCTGATCTGTTTCTTCGGAGAAAGCACCCTTCTTTGCGTAAGCAACATTTTTCTCGGCCAGAACTTTAGCTTCTGTCTTAGTAAAAATATTCACCACGGGCAGCGGATGCTCTATTTCTTTCTCGGCCAGATAATCAACCCTTCCCGGAGAAACTTCCAGCAGATTTTTTCCTGCAGGAGCTTCCTCAATTTGAGTGCTGACCGCCGTCCCTTCTCCGGACTCTTCGCCCAGGAGCTTAGCCCTCTCTTTAGGCGGGATTAAAATAATAAACATAATTATCAAAGCAGCAATAACCGCCAGCAGGACTGCTGTACCTGCAGCCGCCTGTGCTTTCCTGCCCAACACACCTTTATTAAAGACCATTTCTGCACCCGCTTTGTTATTACCTGCTTTGTTGCTTCGTTTATTAATAAATTGAATAATATATATAATTTAACAATATATAAAGTATTCTATTATATAAAGTATTCTATTTTTTGTAATATAGTGTGTAATCTAATAAATTGAGCAAACTTTATATATTACTTCTACTTTCTTTTGGAAAAAGAGGTGTCAACCATGCTAATAAAAGAATACCAACAATCAACAATCGAGCAAAAACTCAAAGCC